>CBFHBI010000086.1:0-8098 GCA_965653755.1 uncultured Blastocatellia bacterium | reverse complement strand
CCACGCTGATCATTCCTTCACTCAGAATCTGCGCGCGCAAACCGCCGCGATGAATCAATCCGGGCAAGACCTTCGTGTGTGAGAGCCTCTGCAGTGTCGCGCACGGTTCACACAGTTGAATGCCGCGCGCTTTCACATCGCCGATCCAGAATTCCTTGCCGACCAAATGATTCAGAGGGACGCCGCTTGTCACGACGTTGCGCCGCGTGCCGTCGAGGCCGAAATCGATCTTGAATTCCGAACGAAACGCTTCAATGGCTTCGGCTTCCACCAAAGTAAGTTCGCGCTTCGGAAGCTTATCAGGATGATCGAAATAGCGATCGCCCTCGAGGCCACGTCCGGGAATTGCCCGCACTTCATCGATCGATTGCATCGGCCCTTCGGCCACCGGAGTGATGTTGATTGAAATGACTTTGCCTTCGAACATTGGTTCTCCTCTCGTTTGGAGTTCCGCCTTCAGGCGGCAGCCGCGTAAACGCGGAACTCCGCAACTAAACTGACGCGGCGATCGCGTCGTCAAATATCTCCAGTGCCACGTCAACGTTGTCGCGAGACAAGACCAACGGCGGCGACCAGCGAATTGAGTTGGCGCCGCAGCCCAGCAAGATCAAGCCGCGTTGGAAGGTCGCCATCTCCACGCGATCGCGCAACTCGGCATCGGGTTTTTTGGACGCGCGGTCCTTTACGAATTCGACGCCTAGCATCAAACCCATGCCGCGGACGTCCCCGATGCAATCGTGCTTCGTAGCCAGTTTTTCCAAACCTTGCTTGAGATAGGCTCCGACTTCCTCAGCGTTCGCTACGAGTTCGCGCTGCAGCAATTCGATCGTTTTCAGCGCGGCCGCAATCGCGACCGGATTTCCGCCGAAGGTTGAAGCGTGCGCACCTTTCTTCCAATCCATCAAATCAGCGCGCGAGACGGTGGCGCCGAGCGGCAGACCCGACGCGATTCCTTTCGCTATGCAGACGATGTCCGCCTGCACGCCATAATGTTCGAGCGCAAACATCTTGCCGGTGCGGCCCATGCCGCTCTGAACTTCATCGACGATCAGGAGAATGCCGTTCTCATCGCATATGCGCCGCAGTTCTTTCAAGAAACCGGCCGGCGCGGCCACATAGCCACCTTCGCCTTGCACTGGTTCGACAACAATCGCGGCAACTTCCGACGCAGGTGTGGTTGTTTTAAATAATCGATTCTCGATCCAATTAACCGCGCCCTGGACCACGCCACCGTCGCCGCATTCTTCCGCGTTGAATGGATTGCGATATTCATTCGGAAAGGGCATGTGGACCACGTCCAGCACCTGACGTTTGAATCCGAGACGTTGGGCGGATTTTGAAGAGGTCAGCGAAAGCGAACCCAAGGTCCGTCCGTGGAAGCTGCCGAAGAATGAAATGCAGTTCTCGCGTCCCGGGGCGTGCATCGCCAGCTTCAACGCGCCTTCGACGGCCTCAGTGCCACTGTTGCCGAAGTGTGTGCGCGTTGGTCCAGCAATAGGGACGATCTCATCAAGCTTCTGCGCCAGGTCGGGCATCAGCGAGTAGTAATAATCGGTCCCGCACATGTGAATCAGTTGCGCCGCTTGATCCTGGATCGCGCGCACGACTTCAGGATGACAATGCCCAGTCGAGCACACGGCGACGCCGGCATTGCAGTCCAGCAGAACGTTGCCATCGACATCTGTGACCCACACACCTTCGCCGCGCTCAGCGACAAGTTTGAAATCGGGCCGCGGGTACGCGGGGTTGACGAATTGCGCGTCGGCTTCGACTATCGCGCGGCCTTTGGGGCCGGGAAGTTCGGTTCTGATTTCGGGTCTTCTTACTGCGGTTGCGGTTGCCATCATCTTTTTACTCCTGATTAAGAGAAAACACCGACGACACTCGGGGCGAGTGCCGCACCGAGACGAATTTGATGATGGTTAACTAGTCCGCGAAGAGATTCGCGCGCGAGACTACCGGAAGCAGATGTAATTCGCGACGGTCGGACATGATTTCGAGGGGCTGAATAATATCACCGGCTGGGCCGGTACGCACGCCTCTGGCGTGCTCATCCACATTGAACAGAGCACGCCGGAGGCGTGCGTACCGTCACGCCGAATACCAGAGCACCGCGAAGAAATGACAAGCGGTTCCGGCGATGACGAACAGGTGCCAGGCGAAGTGCGCGTATTTAATTCGATGAGCCGCGAATAATCCAACGCCAGCTGTGTACGCAATGCCGCCGGCCAGCAGCCAGGCAAGGCCCATCAGCGGAACTCGTTGCCACACTTGCGGTCCGGCAATCAACACCAACCATCCCATCACCAGATATAACGCGACCGATAACCAAACGAAGCGCGCGCCAAAGATGGCTTTCTTAATGACACCAAGCAGAGCCAGCCCCCACACCAATCCAAACAACGTCCAGCCCCAGCCTCCGCGCAAGATGCCCAAAGTGAACGGCGTGTACGTGCCGGCAATCAAGATGAAAATCGCGCTGTGATCGAGCACGCGAAAGAAACGCTTTGCGCCGTCATGGGTCAGCGCGTGATAAAGAGTCGAAGCCAGATACAGTGCGATCATCGATGCTGAGAACACACAGACGCCGACGGTGTTCCAAGCTGTCCCGTATCGCACCGCCGCCACGATCAGGATCGGGGTGCCCGCGATGGCCAGGCCCAAACCTGCGCCGTGACTGAGACTGTTTGCGATCTCTTCACCGACGGTTGGGTGTCTGTCTTCACTCATTGCCAAAGCATTGTACACGAATCCCGAAATCAAGGCCTGAAATTGTTCCCCGATGGTAATTGTCTTTCGATTTTCCGACATTCACCCGCTGGAGTAATTCAGCGCTCATTATTTGCGTCCTATTCACACGCTCTCTCCTTAGCTCTTCCGGCAAACAATAATTCAGGAGGCTTTATGAACAGGATCAGAATGTGGCCGCATGGCGCTTTGATAATCCTTGCGTTTGCGGTTGTCGGCGCAGCCGGCGCACTGCTTTGGACGAAGTACGAACGGAAGGCCGAGGCCAGTTCGTTACCGAATGCCGCGCGCATCGAACGCGTTGAAGGACAAGTCGGCGTAAGCCAGAGCGCGCAAAACTCGGATGCAACGAATTCTCAGTGGGTTACGGCGACGCAGAACATGCCCGTGACCGTGGGAGATCGAATTTATACGAAACAGAATTCGCGAACGCAGATCGGATTTACCGGGCGTAATGTGGCGACGATGGATGCCAACACTTCGCTCGATGTGTTGGATCTATCGGAGGGACACACCCAAGTCGCTTTGCGCGAAGGTTCGGCATTGTTCGACGTTGGTTCAATCGGATCGAACGATCTGTTTGAAGTTGCGACACCCTGCGGCGCCGTAGATTTGGAAAAGCCGGGCTTGTATCAAATCGCCATCAACGAAAACGGAAACGCCGTGGCGACCGCTTTCAGCGGCGAAGCTCAGCTCGCGGGCCAGAGCGGCTCCGGCACGATTCAGAAAGGCGAATACCTTTCGATCCCATGCCAAGGGCAAGCCCAGGGGAACGGCCAGGCAGTAATTTCGCGCGTCGAACCGACTCAGGCCGGCTATCTCGTCGATAACTACTACCGCACGCGTTATCCGAAGAAGTACGACGGACGTTATCGCAACTACTACACATATCTAGACGATCCGTATTATTACGACTCGGACCAACTCTATCCGAGCTACAACTACGTGAGTGATTACGTTCCCGGCATTTATGATTTGGATGATTACGGCGATTGGACGTACGTCAATAGCTACGGTTACTGCTGGCATCCGCGCGACGTGGCCGCCGGTTGGGCGCCGTACGAATCGGGTTATTGGACCACCGATTACCCGTACGGACTGACTTGGGTCTCGAACGAGCCGTGGGGGTATGCGCCTTATCACTACGGGCGCTGGGCCTATGCTTCGAATCAATGGGTCTGGGTGCCTGATTCGATCAATACGTACCCGACGTACTCGCCGGCGCTGGTCGCATTCCTGCCGTTGGGAAATTCGAGCGTGGCGTGGGTTGCGTTGGGACCAAGCGATCCTTATCAAGTGACCTATTACGATCCGTATTGGCAACCAGCCTACACGTATCCTTCGAATGTCGCTGTTAGCGGGCTGGTAAACATCAACGTGCCAGGCGCCGTAACCGTCGTGCCGACGACAGACTTTGGCCGCGTGATCGATCCTGCCGTAATTACGCGAGCTGACCCGCGAACAATCGCGCAAGCACGTGTGGTGCTCGATCCAATGACTGTCGATCCATTGCGCACGGCAGCGTTTCAGGCAAACAAGGCGCGGCCTCGATTCGACGTTCCCAGGGATGTAGCGCAACGGCTCGTCAACACACCGGTTGTCGCCAGCACCGCGCCAGCGGCGCGCAAGTGGAACGGCGATTTGGCGAAAGCGATGAAAATCGAGCCGTTGAATTCAACGGCGCGAAATCAGAAGTTGCAGGTTTCTGATCAGCGCAGCGCGACCGCGCAGACAGCTCCGCAAACGAACATCGCCGCCGAACAGGCGCGCGAGCGGCAGATGGCGGATTTAGCCAAGCAAGCTGCGCGTGGTGACCGAAACGCGCGACAGCAATTGCAGGACTTGCGCAAGCAACAGATAGATCAACGTGCGGCGACGCAGGCGCAGGGCCAATCAGTGGGCCAAAATGTACGTCCGCAGGATCAGCGACAGATGGACCGCCAGCAACAGCAGGCCCAGCGCGAATCTGCGCGACAGCAGATGATCCAATCGCAACAGCAACAGCGCGCGGCGGCGCAGCAACAGGCGCAGTCGCAACGTGACCAAAGGCGAAATCAAATTCAGCAAGCTCAGGCTGCGCGTCGATCGCAGCAACAGCAGATGCTCAAGACGCCGCCACCGCATCGTCGCCCACCGCAAGCCGCACCGCAGGCGCAAGCTCAGCCGGCGCGAGTGCAATCGGTGCCGCGGGCGGCTCCGCCGATGACGCGTCCACCGCAGCCGCAGCCGCAGGCCAGGCCGCAGGCACAACCTCGACAACAAGCGGTCCGTCCGCCGCAGGCGCAAGCACAGCCCCAGGCGAAGCCACAAGCGAAGCCGCAAGCTCCGCCGGCGCAATCGAAGCCGGCCAAGAAGAAACCGGGAGGTGAATGAGGAGTAGGTGTTGAACTCCACTGACCCTGGCATAACCTCTCAAGTCCGGAAGGGTCGTTTACGCCCGCCGTCGCCTGAAGCAGGTAGCTGCTTCAAGTCGCGGGCGCAAGCACCCTTCCCAACCTGAGAGCACAAGTTAGAGTCAGTGCTCTGTGACTCACTTGCGCTTCAGGATCTTCGCAGTAAAGGAACCTTTGATTGATGTGTCTCCGCTGGTGAGATTCACATCGCCGGTGATTTCGTCCGCGGATGCGGAAGTTACCTTGACTTCGCCGCTCAGCATGCTGCGATCGAGCCATGACTTGATGTCGGCTCCGCCTTTGCGCGTCACGATGCCGGCGCTTTCAGCTTTCACGTACTTGTCCGCCTTCGCCGAGTAGGTGGCGGCGACAGGGGGCGATTTCTCGTTGGTCCCTTCGGCGCCGATTAAATTGAAGACGACACGAATCTGATCGTCTGACGCCAGCGGCTTATCCAAAGTCATGGTGAAGTTCTTCGCATCCAGATCGTAATTCTCCAGATAGACGTTGTATGCCGACGCTGTGGTCATCTTGCCGTTGAGATCTGTAAATGTCTTTGGGACCGCAAAAGCATAGCCTGATTTGATCGCCAGGTCTTTCTCGGCCGAACCCGTTTTCAAATGCAGCGAATTGCTGCTCGTCGTTTTGCCACAGCCGGAAATGAATAAAGCTGAAACAAACGCAGTCGTGAAAATGAGAGCCGAAGAGCGCCGGATAACAGAACGTCGAGCCATCGCAATCCTCCAGGGGAAAGACGCGGATCGCAGTCGTAAATTTTGAAACGTTCGAGCAAGGGGTTTGTAGTTTAAAAATGGATAGGAGTCAACAGGGTTCATTCACGTTCGCGGCGCGACGTAACTGCGCCGCGCTTTGACCACCAACTTCTGCTGCGATTTCGCGACGGACGGCTGCACGTCAACTTTCAACCTTCGCGTCGTGCCGTCGCGCTTCTTGTTGGTTGAGACAAACGCGAGATTGTAGCGGCTGCGCAGATGGTCCATCAGCGTCTGGAATGTCGTGCTGAGGTTGTCTGGTTTGTCGGAGAGCATCTCGCCGCCGGTTTCGTTGGCGAGATTTTCGATGTCCATCGATGGCGCGCCGCCGAGTTTGCCCATGCGCGTGGCCCACACCATGACTCCGTTTTCGACGCCCTGGCCCATTTCTTTGGGAATGATGCCGCACACGACGCTGCCGGATTCGTAAATCTGTTGCGCGGCCAGCTTTCCCGACGGCCCATTCGGACAATCGAAATTTCGCGTGACGCCGGTAATCACGACAATCACGCGACGACCCATCGGATTACTAGCGTTCATCGTGTAGTTGGCAGCGTCGAAGAAGAGTGTGTTGAGGCAATGGTCGGCTTCTTCGTCGTGCATGGGAACTCGGTTCAAAGCGTTCTCGATTAGGATCCGGTTCTTAGTGAATCCCTGCAGCAACTGAGTCTTGTCGTGATAGGCCATCACCGCGACTTCATCCACAGGTTTGAGGCGCTCGATGGCTTCGCGCGCAGCGCGGTGAACCTTATCGCCGAACGGATCGAGACAGCCGCCGCGATCGATGAGAAACAAGACCGAAAGCGGCAGACTGTCCTGGCTGAAGTGAGTAATCTCCTGCTTGGCCCCATCTTCGTAAATCTGAAAGTCTTCTTTCTTCAGGCCGCCGACGATGCGCGCCGTCTTCTTTTCCAGCACGAGCGCATCGATCGTTACCAAATCGACGTCGACCTTGATGACTTCCTGAGGAGTCTTGCCCGGATCTTTTTCGCTGGCGGAATTGGATTGATCCGAAGAGACTCTTCGTTCGCGAGACTGGGAAATGACGGAGCGATCAGACGTAAAAATTAGATGCGGAAGGATTGCTGATACCGCAAGGGCGATATGCCAGATTTCGCGTCGAGATTTCATTTTGCACTCTCCATACAAACGTGGACGATGAAGTAGAGCGTTTGCTTACCGCCGGTTTCGGGGAGAGTGCGATGGCTTGGCGATCAAATCTAAAGACGAACTGGCAGGTTGAAGTGTTAACCTGGAGTGCGGCGGCAGAACGACCGCGCTTTGGAGGTTTCTTATCGACTGTGAACGCGAGACGAGCCAAAGCGCCGTCGCCGCTTCGCTCTGCGGGCGCGCTCCAAATTGGAGACTCCATCTAAGTGCGTCTTCTTTTAGGGGCGTAGAAAGTAACGGACGGAGGACCCCACGTGCGCGATTTACCGACGATGCCGGCCTTGGTTTTTACAACTTCCAGCCTCAGCGGCCGGACTTCGATCAATACGTAATCCTTGTCGCGGTCTGGATAGAAGTTTTTCCAATCATCTTTCCAATGTCGCAGCTTCTCTTGGGGGTCGTTTACCAGGCGCGCGACGCCATGCAGCGTGACGTAAGCCTGGTTCTCACGATCGAAATAATAGAGCGTCACCCGAGGGTGGCGGCGAATCTCTGCGACCTTCCGGCTTAAAGGATTGGTCCCGAACCACACAACCATTTTTTCGTCAGGCGCAAAAGCATCCATCGTGCGGGCGTTAGCATGCCCGCGCCTGTCGATCGTGATCAGCGCGCAGTAACGCGTGGCCGTCATGATTTCGCGCGCGGCGGTGATGAGCTTCTGCCGTTCGAAAGTCTCCAAGTGCTGCGCGTAAACAACTGTTGTTGAGATGAGTATCCACAACAACCTGGAGATCTTCAGTTTTCCAGTGCAATTCATGACGCCGCCGAATATGAAATGGTCGGAGGGCCTACTCGGTCCGGCATCTTAGCGAGTGCATCGGAGAAGTAGGTGAGCACGACGTCAGTGTAAGCCAGAAAATACACAGTCTCGATGTTCAATTGATCGTCATTTTCAAGGCTTGGAATTACCGTGTTTACTAAAACTCGGGCCGTTTCCTTTTGGTCTCCCTCTACTGTGCCCGCACCGAGCAATGGGAAGAGTATCGATTTATGTTTCGGGTCGTTGAGTTTCTT
>CBFHBI010000085.1:0-8128 GCA_965653755.1 uncultured Blastocatellia bacterium | reverse complement strand
CAGCTTGATAGATGAGCGAACTCTCGATTGGCATCTTCTATTCTTGTCGGCGATGGCCGGATGTTGCGCGGGCCTGCTAACGTCCCTCTTTAGTCGCGCAACAGAAAACCCTCTGCAAGTTTTGATACTGGGATCACCTAAGCACAGACCTGTGGGGCGTTCGCGTTGGCTATTGTCCATAGGAGGTTTGCCCTTACGCGTCGGAAGTTTGATCGGAGTGTCGATAACGCTGATTCTCCTGGCCTGGTTATTCTCGGATGCGCTTGCGGGTTGGGGATCCTTCGAAAACGAAGCGCGCCGGGCGATGCTAATCGGACTCATTCTCGCCCTCCTCTACTTCACCTTAAGTGCGTTCGTTAGTTGTGTCCTTCCGCATCGTCTTCTCTTAATGAGCGTCGCAACGCTTCTCAATGTACCTCTGGCGATATGGACTCTTAGGCAGCGCGGACAAGAAGGTGCTGATCCCCTGGCCGTAATGATTTGGGTATTTATCGGCGCATGGATAGTTCTAGTTGTAGCTCGAATGATTGCGCACGGGTCGAGAGCGTCGAGGTCGAGACCGAAAGTGAATTTCTTAGAGGGTGATTTATGAATTCGGGAATTTCGGATAATCGTCTGTTGCAGCGCACATATCGACTGATCGAACAACAGTTGATTTATTCGACAAGCTGATTACCCTCGCGAGTAATCCGCTAATGCGTCCGGTGCGCAAGCGCGCGTTGAAGTTAGTTTCGGAATTGCGCGATTTGCAATTGGAGGAGGCTTAACAAAATGAAAATCGTTATCCCTGGTGGAGCAGGTTATCTCGGGACTGTCCTGGCGCGCGCGCTGCACGCCAGCGACCATGAAGTTGTCGTGCTCAGTCGTAATCCTTCGATTAAACCGTGGCGTACGGTGAAGTGGGATGGCGAGACGCTCGGCAAGTGGGCCGACGAATTCGAAGCGGCGGATGCGATCGTCAATCTCGCCGGCCAGAGCGTGAACTGTCGCTACACGTCTGAGAATCGGCGCTTGATTTCCGAGTCGCGCCTTAAATCGACGAAGGTTGTCGGCGAGGCGATCATTCAAGCGTGGACCCTGCCGCGCGTTTGGCTGCAGGCCAGCACGGCGACGATTTATGCTCACCGATACGACGCGCCGAATGATGAAGCGACGGGAATCATCGGTGGCACTGAACCGAATGCGCCGGACACTTGGCGCTTCAGCATCGAGGTGGCCACGTCTTGGGAGCGCGCGCTGAAAGATTCGCCGACGCCGAACACGCGCCGCGTCGCCATGCGCACGGCGATGGTGATGCATCCCGATCAAGGCTCGCCCTTCGATCTACTGCTGCGTCTAGTGCGCCTCGGTTTAGGCGGCCAGGCCGGCGACGGGCGGCAATACATGTCGTGGATCCACGAGCAGGACTTCGTGCGCGCCGTGATGTGGTTGATCGAGCACGAAGACCTGGAAGGTCCGGTGAATTTGGCTTCGCCGAATCCGCTGCCGAATGGAGATTTTATGGCTATCTTGCGCGAGGCGTGGGGGCATCCGTTCGGACTACCTGCCCCAAAATTGATGTTGGAAGTTGGCGCGCGCCTGCTCGGCAGCGAAACCGAACTGATTCTGAAAAGCCGCCGCGTGGCGCCGGCAAAGCTTTTGCGATCAGGTTTCCGATTTGATTTTCCGACGTGGCCCGAGGCAGCGAGAGAGCTGGTTAAGCGAGCCGATTGGGAAGCATCTCTCGCTGCCGCATAAATCAAGCTCGCGTTTACATCGCTGACGCTCGTCCGAGATGCACGCCGCCGTTGGTCGTGGTTGCGCGGATGGTTGGCCCACCTGATCCGAGGTCGACGCTGATCTCTTTCGGCAAGCGGCCGCGTTCGGTCATCTGCACGTTGAGCGGGAAATCTGAAGCGACATTTCCGTTGACGGTGCTGGTTTCGAAGTGCGCTGAATAATTGTCGGGCATCGAGAGTTTGACGCCGCCGTTGGTGGTCGTTACGTTCAGCATTTCGCCCTGCCAGCTCGCGCCGGCAAGTTCGACGGTCACGCCGCCGTTGGTCGTGCTGCCCTTCACGGCGCCGCCGAGCCGGCGCAACGTCACCCCGCCGTTCATCGTCTCGAAATTAATGCGTCCCGCCACGTCGCTGATCGAGATGCCGCCGTTGTGCGCCGTCAAAGAGACATCCGATCGCTGCGGCACAAACACTTCATAGCTCACGTACCACTGATAGTCGTCGCGCGATGTCGGTCCCTCGGCATGAATGTTGAGGCCGCCGGTTTGGATGACAACCTGTTGCGCAAGCGAATCGGCTTCGGCCTGGGTGGGCGCGCGGGTTTCGATTTTCGCGCGGACGAGAACCTGATTCTGCTGCCAACCCTTAACGCTGATTCCACCGTTTTGCTTGCCGTCAACGGTGATTGCGCCGCCGGCCGGGAGCGTCTGCTCCTTAATCTCGCAATGATTCACCAATCGGCCATCGCCGTTACCGTCGCGACATTGCATGGAAGCTTTGTCGCTCTTCTGGGCCTGAATTGTGCCGGCCGAGAGGCTGAGGGCAAACGCGAGCATTGCGTATTGAAATGCCTTGGTCATGGTGGTTCTCCTTGTTTTGTTGGTTGTGGTCTGACGACACGAATCAATAGTTAGTGACAATTGCGCGATCAACGTCGCTGGAAACTGCACTTGTGGTCCGTGCATTCAGGTAAACACCGTAAGGCTAAGATCTGTGGCAGGAATTCCCGAGATGCATTTTTTCGGATGGGCGACCAACAGATCGTTTCGGAAGCCCGACCGAGGGAGGGCCACTTGCGCAAGTTGCCCTCCCTCACGGTCGGGCTTCTGACACCAACGCTTTGAATCACGGCAGGTTCTCCTCTATCATGACTCGCACGTCGCCGGAGACTTGCAGCCGGCAAATGGGGCCGTAGCTCAGCTGGGAGAGCGCATGACTGGCAGTCATGAGGTCAGGGGTTCGATCCCCCTCGGCTCCACCATCTCGCGTCCAAGCTAGGCATCACCGCTACTAAAGGAAAGTCTCGCCCTGCAACCGCGTACCAAGATTGTCAAGCCTGTCATTCGGATTGGCATGGTCCTGGCTGCCTCCTTTCTCATTCTGGAAGTCCTGATGATCGTGCTCGACCCCTATGTCTTCAAAGGCCGCTTTCAATACGATCCGGAAATGGGTTTCAGAGTGCGCGCATATTATCCCAACGGCTTGGGATTGTACGGCAATGGCGACGACGGAACGCTAACCAATCGATTCGGATTTAATGCTCCGGATTTGCCGCTCAAAAAGCCGGCAGGATCGTTTCGCATTCTATTTGTGGGAGACTCATTCGGTTGGGCCGGCGGGCTTAAAGGAAACTACACCGCTTTGCTACAACAGATGTTCGATGCGCGCAGCGGTCTTCGCAGAGTTGAAATTGTCAACACGGGCTATCCGGCTACTCACACGGGTGAACAGTTGATGATGCTTAGAAGATACGGCCTGCAATACGATCCCGATTTAGTTGTGCTTGGGTTCTTTGCCGGTAATGATTTCTTCGAGGCTGATCCGAACCGCAAGCGAATCATCGTTGACGATTGCTACGTTGACATCGATCAACGTTACGAGCACACGCTTTGGGGCTATCCGATCGTCGCGCAATCTCATTTGTGGTTATTCGCGCGTCAGAAATACCAGATCTATTCCCAAACCAAGCGAGCGAAACAGGAGGCTGCAGATTGGGGAGGCGCCAAGGGTCTGCCGGGCCCGCAAATGAATCTGCCTGAAAATACTTTCTACGAGATTCAAAAAGCCAAGCTGGAATTCCTGAACCAGCGCACCTCAGCAACGCAGTTTGGCCCCAACATTGATTTCATTTACCGCAGCATCACGGAAATGCGCAAACTGCTGCAATCCCGCAATATCAAATTCATGGTGGCAATCTATCCGGATGAAATGCAGGTCAGCAAGACTCAGTTTACCGAACTGGTTAGAAGATTCGGACTACACAGCGACGATTACGATTTGGACCTGGCGCAGACGCGGCTCAAAGGATTTCTCGACTCGCAAGCCATTCCCTATCTGGATTTGTTGGATCGATTCAGAAGCGAGGAACAGAAACAAGACCTCTACCTTTTCCGCAATACTCACTGGAACGCGGCCGGCAACGCCTTGGCCGCCGAGCTGCTCTTTCAATATCTGATCAATCAGCCTTACGAATTCAATTCGCGCTAATCGCTTCGGCCGGCGGCATGGCGTCCATGCAAAGCCTGCCGCAACTCATCGCGGAGTTCGGACCGCGCCTCGCAAATGGCGCCGGTCTGCGTGTCATAAACTATTTCGTCGGTCCCGGCAATCAGTGTGTGAAACCCTTTCATGCCGAGGTTCGGTTGGGCCCCGGCAAAGAGATGAGGTGGGCGACAAAACGAATGCGCAAGTTGATGCAAACCTGACGCAAAGCTGTCTTGTTTAGGAATGTCCCGGCCATTCTTAATCTGGGCCCACCACGAGACACCTGAGGTCTGAACTGAATGTCTAAGGCCCTGCACGTCCATAATTGTCGGAAACAAATCGATGAGATCCATCACCCCACCGAGGCGAACGCCCGCTTTATGCTCGACCTGTTTCGGCAGCTTCATAATCAACGGCACATGCAGAGTTTCGGGCGTAAGCGAGAAGTGGTGATAAGGAAGCGTCGCACTTTCGAGGATCTCGCCGTGCGGCGCAGTCACAATGATTAGACTTTGATCGTAAAGACGCTGCGCCTTGAGATAATCAACCAGCGTTTGCACATGGTAATCAAAATAGCTGACGGTGCTTTGATAGATGGCCAGGGGATAACGGAAATCGACAACGCCACGCAACCAGGACATGATGTCGAGTTCGGTGTTCTCGAGCAAGACCATAAGCTCGCGCAACCAGTCAATTAGTTCGGACGGCCCACGACCTGCGGCCAGGGCGCTCGCCTGTTTTGTTAACCAGTCACCAAAATTAGCGCGCGACATCCCTTTCGTGGCCCGCTCGCCCAGATTGAGCACGTGCTCGGCTAGATCTGGCTTGTGATCGCTTTGACCGGTGAGCACTGCAGCGGTGTCCAGCAATACATCGATCACCTCCTTGATCGGCACTCCTTGTTCGAGTTCCGGCATCGATGCACGCAACAGCAAGACCGATTCGACGGATCGAATCATCGCAACGGCCGCCGGCAAGTATTCCTGAGTTGCGTCAGTCGGATCGCCTGAGTAATACATCCCGCTGAAGGGCGACGGGGGCATCGCCGTTGGATGCACATCAAAATAATGAATCCATGAAAAGATCGGTTGATCGGGACGGTTTTCGAACCAACTCATAAACTGTCGATTGGTTACCGCACCGTCCTGCATGGGATTCGCATAGGTCGGAATGATCTCCTTAAAAACTTGTTCAAGGTTATTCCTCCTCCCCGCCAGCTCGCCTGAGCTGGCAATAAAGACAGTGTGGAAGCCATGCGATTCGAGCGTGGTTGCCAGATTCGCACGCGCTAGTGGAAACGACTGCCACTCACGGCTGACGCCATGCTCGTGCGGATAGAGACTCGTCAACAGCGAGACGTATGAACCGAGAGTCGTACAGGATTGTGACCATGCCTCTTCAAACAGCACTCCATCAGTGGCCAAACGGTCGATGCCCGGGGTCTTGACCTCCGGATGTCCGTAGCAGCCGAGATAGCCTGCGGACAGCGCGTCGGCAGTCAGCAGGAAGATGTGGGAATGCGAATCGCTACGCCGGACAGGGGCACGAGCATTGACATCATGAACGATGCGCGGGTTGGCCCAGCCGGACCAGGCGTATTCCGTTGACCGGCGCCAGCCGACTCGCGTCTCCAGAATGATTTGCAGCGATCGACCTGCAAACCGTGAAAGATCCACTTCGTGCTTCTGCCAACCGCGATCAGCTTTGCGACGGCGCGGATCCATCTTCAAATCAAACAACACCATCGCGCGATCATCTGACGAAGCGCGGACGGTAAATCGTACGGCACTCTTAATCAGCCTGCTGGCGACCTCCTTTATCCCGCAGGCAAAAACGAGCCTCGCGTTCTTACCAATCTCGCAAGGCGAAAAGACGATCATTGAAGGCGGGTGCTGGAAAATCGCAGTGTCGACCTCGCGGCCGATGATCATTCGTTCGACATCGACACAATTCTCAGCCGCAGCTAGAATCTCCGCCCGGGCGAGTTGATCAATCAGATACTCTGTGCGGCGCATCGTTGCGAAACTACTTCCTGATAGATTGCCAACAATTCGCCGGCATTTTGATCGACTGTCTTGATCGATAAATCCGGCGGCAAGATGCCGGGACGAAAAGACGACAGCGCATTGGCCCACGCGTCCACGTCACCAGCGCGCACGAGCCATCCATTAACTCCATCCCGTATTGTTTCCGACAACGTACCGATGTCGCTGGCCAGAACCGGCAGCCCGACATAGCGTGCTGCCTTTACCACCAGCGGCTCGTTTTCATACCAGAGGACGGGCATCGCCAGCGCATCTGCCGTCTGCAGCACCCGGCCCATTTCACGCGGCGGAAAGTTTCCCATCAGTCGCACGCGCGCATCGGCGGCAGCAAGCTGTTTGAGAGACTCGAGGTAAGAATCAGAACGCGTGAGATCGCCATAAACATCCAGGTTCACCTTTAAATCCGGATGCCTCGCCAATGCTTCGATCAGAATATGAGGGCCCTTGTGATAAACCAAACTGCCAATAAAAATTATTCTAACAAAATCCGGTTGACTAACTTGCGCGGGTGATAAGCCCTCGACTTCAACCCCGTGATGCAATACCTGGATTTTGTCGGCGGCAAAACCATTTCGTACAAACATCTTTTTTTGAAACTCCGAGAGGGCAATTACCCGATCGGCGCATTCGACCACTTGCTTGAGGTGAGCCTGCCGCTTTCTAATCGCTGCCAGGTCGCGCCAAAGGCGCAAGTGACGACCGCCTGAGATGCGATTAAGATTTGATCCCAGACGCAGTAAGCGGACCGGAAAGTGTTCCGCTCGCGGCGCAAATCCATGCAGCTTGTTCAAGCACATTACGCAATCAAGATCGTGTGCCGGGCCATCGCAGAGTTTTTCGTTCCATCGTATCAAAGTATGGCGCGGGCAAATGAACCAGTAATCCGCTAGGGTCAGCACTACAGGGATTTTCAGGTCATAGCACAACTGCAGCGCGGCAGCGGACAACTTCATCGCGTGAATCGCGTGGACCACATCGGGCATGTTTGCTTCAAGCTCCGGCCTTAACAGGTCTGCGATCTCGGCATTGTCGTACTCAGCCCTGGCGGGATGGGCAGCGCGGCTAAGGTTGTGATGCAGCTCCGTCACCGGGATGCCCTCAAAATCCGCATGCCCGGCCCGATAGTCGTTTTCATCGAGCGAAGGCGTTTCGACGTAGGTCACAACGCGCACGGTGTGTCCCGCCGCGCGGGCGCGCAATGCCAGACCGTGCGTGTAAACCTCAGTGCCGCCGACATGGCGGGGAAAGTACTGGTGAGTGAAATAAGCGATCTTCAAGACTATCACTTGAATAAGCGACCGAGATGCGTTCCTTGACGGGCTCTATTAATGATCTATAGACTCGCGTCGTTCACCTTAACTTGGCACTTAACTCTCGCCTTTGTTACGTCGATGAGCGCTTCAATCAGCGAGAACAACCAAGTCACCTACGATCGTTTTGAAACCGTGATCGAGCAATTACCCGCCGCGCCGGTCACCCGCATCAGGCCGGTTCGATTCTGGGAGAACTTAGACTTTGCCGAGCTTTGGCATCACCGCGAAGTTCTCTACTTCCTGATGTGGCGCGACCTCAAAGTCCGTTACAAGCAAACGATTATAGGTGCTGCCTGGGTGATTGTGCAGCCCATTCTAATAACCGCGATCTTTGCCATCTTTCTCGGACGATTGATCAAGGTGCCTTCGGCCGGCATCCCTTATCCCGTATTCGCGTACAGCGCACTGCTGCTCTGGACCTTCATCTCGAACGGGATCCTCAGCAGCAGCTACAGCCTCGTGATCAACTCACAGATAATCACCAGGGTTTATTTTCCGCGCATTATGATCCCAGCGGCTGCCATTGGAGTTCGAGTCGTTGTTCTCCTAATCGCATCTGTCATTCTGA
>CBFHBI010000084.1:0-8159 GCA_965653755.1 uncultured Blastocatellia bacterium | reverse complement strand
CAATCGTCCCAATGTTCACGTGCGGCTTGCTGCGATCAAATTTCTCTTTGCTCATTGTTTATCTCTTGTCCTCGACTCATCGGCGGGCAACGCCCGCCTCTAAACGAAACCCTTATTTCCTGGAGCCCGCGATGAGATTTGAACTCATGACCTCCTCCTTACCAAGGAGGCGCTCTACCCCTGAGCTACGCGGGCCAACTCAAGGATGAAGGATGAAGGCGGAAGAATGAACGTGCACCGCTTGCGACCGTTCTCTGTTTCATCCTTCATCCTTCCTACTTCCGCCTTGCCTTTCTGGAGCGGGCGACGAGACTCGAACTCGCGACCCTCAGCTTGGAAGGCTGATGCTCTACCAACTGAGCTACACCCGCCCAACACATTGCCGATTGTCAATTTCCGATTGCCGATTCTCAGTCGGAAGAAACCTGTGATTCCAAATCGGCAATTGGCAATCGAAAATCGGCAATGACCGATGGTGCAGGGGGTAGGATTCGAACCTACGTAGGGCAGTGAAGCCCGCCGGGTTTACAGCCCGGTGCCATTAACCACTCGACCACCCCTGCCTGTGTTCAAGTTATGCGAAGCGAACCGGTGAGAAACTCTATGATGACCTTCGATAGCGCGCACTCCGGCCCTAGTCGCAAACTCGTAACTTTAACTGACGCGATTCGAGTTTGCAAGCGCAGAACAACCGATTTCAGAGGTCGAAGCCGTCGCGCTTGTTCGCGTTTGCGATTTGAGTGAAGTCTGGAGCCGGCGAAGGGACTTGAACCCCCGACCTACTGATTACAAATCAGTTGCTCTACCAACTGAGCTACGCCGGCGAAAACAAGGATGAAAGCAGAATGATGAAGGATGAATCTTCGCTTCCTGCGATCGCGGGTGATAGTAGCAGCAGCGACTTTGAAAAGTGAAGTGATGATCGGGCGAAATCACACGCAAAAGTGAAGCCAAGTGCGCTTGACATTTGTCAATGGCGATTCGTATTCTAACCGTTCGCGTTTTACGCGCTTTTTCGAGAAGGACTTATCTATGTCAACTTACTTTCCCAGCGGGAACGGTCTAGCCGCAAATCGAAAGTGGCACGTGGTAGATGCCGACGGCAAAACCGTGGGACATTTGGCTTCTGAAGTCGCCGCAATTCTGTCAGGCAAACGCAATCCGCAGTGGACTCCATTCATGGACATGGGCGATCACGTGATCGTCATTAATGCGCGCAAAGCAATGTTCACCGGCGCGAAGGCGACTGACAAAGTTTATCGTCGTCACACACTTTATCCCGGTGGCCTGCGCGAGACGTCAGTTAGCGAGATGTTTGCGAAGCATCCGGAACGCGTGATCGAATTGGCAGTCAAGGGCATGTTGCCAAAGACGAAATTAGGACGAGCGATGGCGAAGAAATTGAAGGTCTATGCTGATGCCGAACATCCTCACTCGGCGCAGCAACCGCAAACCCTCGCCTTCCCTTCCCGTAATCAAAGATAAGAATCAAAAAAGGATTTAAGACGTGGCAGATATTCAATACTACGGAACTGGGCGGCGGAAGACTTCGACTGCTCGCATTTATTTGCGCCCCGGCACTGGCAACGTGATGGTTAATCGCAAAGCGTTCGAAGCGTATTTCCCCAACGAGACACTGCGCATGATTATTCGCCAGCCGCTGAACCTGACCGAGACGGCGAACAAGTTTGATGTGCTGGCGAATGTCGCGGGCGGCGGCCCCGCCGGACAAGCCGGCGCAATTCGTCATGGCATTACACGTGCGCTGATTGAATACAACGCTGATCTGCGGCCGACGTTAAAGCACGCGGGATTGATTACGCGCGACCCGCGCATCAAGGAACGCAAGAAGTACGGACAGAAGGGCGCGCGCAAGCGTTTCCAGTTCTCGAAGCGATAAGAACATTGCCGATTGGCGATTTCCGATTGCCAATTGGCGGCTTCCGAAAGTCGCGTTGTTTCTTTCAATCGGCAATCGGCAATTGAAAATCGGAATTAGTTTTAAGTCCATTGTCGCGATTCTTATTGGCTGTCCCGGACGTCGGGACTCGATCGCGGCGAGTACATAAACCAATTAACAAGGAGATAGCAGTTTGGTAACCGTTACGATGAAAGAATTGCTGGAGGCCGGTGTTCACTTCGGCCACCAGGTGCGCCGTTGGAACCCGAAGATGAAGGAATATATCTTCGGCGAGCGCAACGGCATTTACATTATCGATCTACAAAAAACGCAGAAGATGTTCCGCGAAGCGCTGCAGTACGTCACCAACATGGTGGCCGAAGATCGCGGCAAGACGGTTTTGTTCGTCGGCACCAAGCGACAGGCTCAAGACGCCGTCCGCGAGGAGGCGGAACGCGCCGGCCAATACTTTGTAAATCAGCGCTGGCTGGGTGGCCTGCTCACCAACTTTCAGACGGTGCAGAAGTCGATCAAGCGGCTGAAAGATTTGGAAGCGATGCAAACCGACGGTCGCTATGAAAAGCTAACCAAGAAGGAGCGCATCAAACTCGATCGCGAACGTGAGGGACTGAACAAGGTGCTTTCCGGAATCAAAGGCATGAATCGCTTGCCTGATTCGATTTTTGTGATCGACGTGCGCAAGGAAGAGATCGCAGTTGCTGAAGCTAACAAGCTCGGCATTCCCGTCATCGCAGTCGTCGATACCAATTGTTCGCCTGAAGGCGTCGATTACATTATCCCCGGCAACGACGATGCGCTGCGTGCGGTGCGACTTTTCGCTTCGCGGATTGCTGATGCGGTGCTTGAAGGACAGCAGATGCTGACCGAAGGCGGCGCCACTGCTGAAGTTCCTGAAGAAGCTGTCACGGCGCCGGAAACCGCCAGCGCGGAAGCGACGGAAGCCGAAACTGAGGTTGGAGATGAGGCCGAAAGCGCCTCAACTCCAGCGACAATGGAAGGCCCCGCCGAGCCGGCAGAAGCTGAACAAACCGAGAGCGCGGAGGTTCTCGCCGCTAGTTAAGATATCGAGCAAGATTAATTAATCGGCGAGCGCAGCCTTCAAAGCGGAATCCCGCCAGGCTGCGCATTTTAATGACTAAAACAAAATCGTTAGGAGAAGATAGGCAATCATGGCAGATGTAAGTGCAGCCGCAGTTAAAGCGCTGCGAGAGAAAACGGGCGCCGGAATGATGGAATGCAAGAAGGCGCTCATTGAAGCTAACGGCAACGAGGAACGCGCAAACGAGATTCTGCGCGAGCGCGGACTGGCGTCCGCCAAAAAGAAAGAAGGGCGCGTGGCCGCTGAAGGTGTGGTGGGTTCATACATTCACATGGGCGGCAAGGTCGGCGTGTTGGTTGAAGTCAATTGCGAAACCGATTTCGTGGCGCGCGGCGAAGAGTTCCAACAATTGGTAAAGGACATCGCGATGCACATCGCGGCGGCCGAGCCGCGTTACGTTTCGCGCGATGAAGTGACTTCTGACGTGCTAGATAAGGAGCGCGAGATTGCTCGCGCGCAAGCGAAGAACGATCCCAAGAACGCGAATAAACCCCAGCAGGTCATTGATAAGATCGTCGAAGGACGCTTGAACAAATTCTATGAAGAATTTGTGCTGCTGGATCAGCCGTTCATCAAGGAGCCGGCCCAAACCGTCGGCGAGATGGTGACGGAAAAAGTCGCCAAGACCGGCGAAAAGATTACGATTCGTCGCTTTGCTCGTTACAAGATGGGTGAAGGTCTGGCTAAACGCGACGACGACTTCGGCGGTGAAGTCGCGAAGCTGGCATCATAAAAAGTTCGGCGTGCGGAGTTTGGAGTGCGGCCGTCTGACTAAGAGTCGCAAACCCGAACTCCGAGCTCCGAACTCCGAACTCCGAACTCAATGACATCCGAAACAAATAATTCACCAGCCTTCCGCCGCGTTCTTTTAAAGATTTCCGGTGAGGCGTTGATGGGCGAGAAGAGCTTCGGCATCGACGTCAAAATCGCTCGCGCAGTCGCCGATGAAATCAAGCAGGTACATGAACTCGGCGTGCAAGTCGCAGTCGTTGTCGGCGGCGGCAATATTTTTCGCGGCGTGTCGGCAAGTGCCGGCAGCATGAATCGCTCGTCGGCGGATTACATTGGCATGCTGGCGACCGTGATGAACGCGGTCGTATTGCAGGAAGCGCTCGAACAGATTGGCGTCAATACTCGCGTGTTGTCGGCCATCGATATTCCGCAACTTGCGGAGCCGTTCGTACGGCGGCGCGCGATTCGACATCTCGAAAAGAATCGCCTGGTGATCTTTGCCGCCGGCACGGGCAATCCATTTTTCTCCACTGATTCAGCGGCAGCCTTGCGCGCATTGGAGATCAAAGCTGACGTGATTCTGAAAGCTACGAAGGTTGACGGCATTTATTCCGCCGATCCGGTCAAGGACCCAACTGCGACCAAGTTTGATTGCATCACCTATCTGGAAGTACTCGAGAAGCAGCTCAAGGTAATGGACGCGTCGGCGATTTCATTGTGCATGGACAACAATCTTCCCATCATCGTCTTCAACATGCGTACGCCCGGCAACATCGTGCGCGTGGTAAAGACCGAGCCCGGCTTTGGCACGCGCGTCTGCCTTGAAAAACCGTAAATCGTGAGTCGTAAATCGTGAATAGAGTCTGCAATCAAACGGTTGTCTATTCACGATTTACGATTTACTATTCACGACCGCTATGAACGACAAAGACGTCATCAAAGAAACCAAGCCGCGGATGGAATCGGCGATTGAAGACTTCCGGCGCAAGCTCGCGACGGTACGCACCGGTCGCGCGTCGGTGAGCCTGCTGGACACCGTGATGATTGATTACTACGGCACGCCGACGCCCCTCAATCAAATGGCCTCGGTGCATGCGCCCGAACCGCAGATGTTGACGGTGCAGCCGTGGGATGTGACGCAGCTCGGTAACGTCGAGAAAGCGATCCGCTCTGCCGATCTGGGTTTGAATCCTTCTAATGACGGCAAGCTGGTCCGCATTCCTATTCCGCCTTTGACTGAGGAACGGCGCAAACAACTCGCCAAACAGATTCACGAAATCGCTGAAGAACATCGCACCGCCATTCGCAACATTCGTCGCGATGAAAACGACAAACTCAAGAAGCTGCTGAAAGATAAGACGATCTCTGAAGACGCCGAACGCGACGGACTGGATCAGATTCAAAAGCTCACCGATACGCACATCGGCAAAATCGACGAGTTGTCCAAGTCGAAAGAACACGAAATCATGAGTGTTTAGGTGCGGCCCCGAATTTCTCTAGCTCAGGCGTTTAGCCTGGGTCGGGATGATGATGATCTAATTGAGCCTCCTTTAGGAGGCTTATTATTTGACACGTACAACCTCTTCCGCCCATAAATGGGCTGTGATTAATCAAGCTGTTTCCGCAACCCAGGCATGAACGCCTGGGCTAGAGAAATCACCTGACTGCCGCGCGCGCATGATCACGTCTCTCGCCCTATCGCTGATTGCCATCGCCAGCGGCACTATTCTCACCTACGCATACGATGACGGCGCACCTCTGGCCTCACGCTTGTGCAGCGGCGCCTGTATCGGTTTCGCCCTGATGGGGCTGGTCGCATTTATTCTCGCGATGTTCTTTGGCTTGACGCCGCTGACGATCGGGATATCCGCCGCCCTGCTATTGATTCCGTTTGCCTTACTCAAGCAACAGGAGACCAGAAATCAGGTCAATACGGACATCGATTCGGCGCTCCGCGCGATCAGCCGTGCCTCGGCCAAGCCGGATCGTTGGGCCTTCATCTATTTTCTCTTTTACGCGGGCGTCGCGATCTTCATGTGGCTCGTCTTCGAGCGCGCGCTGTTGGACAAGCCGGATGGAATTTACACCGGCGTGCTCAACAACTACGGCGATCTTCCGTTTCACCTGAGCGTGATCACGCGGTTCGCTTACGGACAAAACTTCCCGCCCGAAGATCCAACTTATGCGGGCGTCCGGTTCACCTATCCGTTTCTCACGGATTTCATTTCGGCGATCTATGTGCGCCTGGGCGCAAGCCTGCGCGAGTCACTGTTCATCGAAAACTGGATCATCGGCGTGGCGCTGGTCGGTGTTTTGCACCGGTTCGGTTTGCGCCTGCTGCGCAATCGGACGGCGGCAATGCTTACACCCGTGCTGATCATTCTCAACGGCGGCCTGGGCTGGTGGATGCTCTTCGGCGATGTGAACAACAGCGAAGGTGGCATTCTGGATATCTTACGCAACCTTCATCATTCGTACACGATTCTGCCCGACGTAAACCTCGGCTGGCGCTGGGGGAATTCGGTCACCAGTCTGCTGGTCACGCAGAGAGGTTTTCTGCTCGGCATACCGTTGGCCGTCATCGTGTTCACGCAATGGTGGGACGCGATGCGCGATCGCGAGTCAGTACCACCTGCGTTAGCGGGTGGGTCCAAGAAGCGCCTTAACCCGCCCGCTCACGCAGGCGGTACTGACCCTTCTCGTCGCATGCTCGCCGCTGGCGTGGTCGCTGGTCTGCTGCCGCTGGTCCATGCTCACAGTTTCATCGCGACAATGGGAGTGGGTGGCGTGCTCGCGGTAATTAATTTCAGGAAGTGGCGCTATTGGCTGGTCTTCATCTTAGTCGCTTCGGTCATCGCGATTCCGCAAATGCTCTGGTCAACGCACGGTTCGGGTGTGAGCACGCGGGCCTTCATCGGCTGGGAATTCGGCTGGGGCCACGGCAGCGAAAACGTGGTCTGGTTCTGGTTCAAGAACACCGGCTTCTTCATCCCGATGCTGATTGCGGCCTTGCTTTGGAAGACGGATCGCTACCTCGTATCGCGCCGGCTCATGCTGTTCTATCTCCCCTTCACGCTGTGTTTCATTGTGCCGAACATGATCAAGTTTGCGCCGTGGATTTGGGACAACATCAAAATCCTCTTTTACTGGTGGATCGCTTCGGCCCCGATCGTCGCGTTACTGCTTGCATATCTTTGGGAAGGCAGCCTGACAAATCGCGCGATAGCAGTAGCGCTGCTCGTCAGTCTGACGCTGTCGGTCGCGCTGGATGTGTCTCAATTGCTGTTTCGAATTGGCGAGTATCAGGAATTCGATCGCGCGGGCGTCGCGTTCGCCGAGCTGGTCAAACAGCACACTGCGCCGCAAGCTATGATCCTGCATGCGCCCGTTCACAACACGCCGAGATTTCTTTCCGGACGACGCTCACTGATGGGATATCCCGGCCACATCTGGACACACGGAATCGATTCCGGGCTGCGCGAAACCGAGATCAAACGGATTTACAGCGGTTCATTTGACGCGCGTGCCTTGCTCGCGAAATACCACGTCGATTATGTTGTAGTCGATCCGCAGGAACGCTCGGTACTGCAGGTCAACGACGGATTCTTCAAAGAATTTAACGAAGTCGCCACGGTAGGTGAGTACCATCTCTACAAAGTCACGCCGTAAAGAGCCGCAATCGTCGCCAAGAAAAGCCGCGTCAGCCAAATCAGAGGACGCGGTGCTGAGCGATCTGTCGGAACGCTTCTGGTGGATTTCGGCCACCGCGATTCTTTTCGTGGGCACGTTCCTGCGACTATTCAAGCTCACCTTAGTTCCGTTGCATCATGACGAAGGCGTCAACGGAAATTTCCTGGTGACGCTGGTGCGCGACGGAAAATACTTCTACGATCCGCAGAACTATCACGGCCCGACGCTCTATTATTTTTCCGCAGTAATTCCCTGGATTGTCCGGTTCGTTGGCGGCAAAGCGGCCGGCGACAAATATGGCCTCACGACTTTCAACATTCGTCTCGTCACCGTCGTTTTTGGGATCGCGACGATTTGGCTGGCGCTGCTGTTACGCAAACGGATCGGATCGATTGGCGCGTTGTCTGCCGCTGCTTTAATCGCCATCTCGCCGGGCGCGGTTTATCTCTCGCGATATTTCATTCACGAGTCGCTCTTTGCCTTCTTCACGTTTGGAATTGTCGTTGCGGGTCTCAAGTACTATGACACCGGGCGCGGCGCCTACTTTGTTCTCGCCGCAGCTTCCGCAGCCCTGAAGGTCGCGACCAAGGAGACCTGGATCATGAATGGACCGGTGCTCTTGATCGCGTATGCGAGCACCGCGATCTATTTTCGTGCGCGGAACGAACTCGATCCGTCACGAGCGCCGGGCGAGCTGCCTATCGGCGAGCAACTGCG
>CBFHBI010000083.1:0-8179 GCA_965653755.1 uncultured Blastocatellia bacterium | reverse complement strand
GTGCCACAGATGCATCGGCACAAATCGGCGGTGTTTGCCGTTGTGGCGCGAGGCGCCGTGCTTTTTGCTGCGGCGACCTCGGCCGCTGTGCAGAAATCTGCAGATTGTTTCGCGACTTAAATCGCCGAGGAAAAATTCGCAAGCGCCGCCGCAGTCTCATCGCGTCTAACTGAACTTCCTTTATCGTCAATAACATCGACACCCAGGCTGAATGTTTTCCCTTAAGCTGCTCGCCGCTCTCGCGCGCAGCCAGACGAGCATTCATTGATCGGTATGGCTGTTGCACTAGCACGACTCCACCAGAATTTCGATTCAAGCTTTACGCACTCAGAATCGCCGACGGAAATAGAGGCAGTTGATATGCGGAGAACTCGGGAGTTTCTCACAATCGCTTTGCTCGTGACCGGAATCACATTGGGTCTTCCGGGACACGATTCCGGCTCGGCGTAAGCACGCGTATCTAAAAAAGTCTCACATGATTTAAGTCATATCGCGAAAAGGCTGCGCAGTGATCAAAGAGTGAAGGTCATCGTTGAATTCGAGCCGGCGGCGGCCAACAATGCGGACGCAGCGATTTCGAATGTAGCCACGAGAGTCACGCGCGGATTCAGCAACCTAAACTTACGCGCCGTTGAGTTGCCGCTCAGCGCGATCGAGCGCCTCGCGTCCGATCCCTCGGTGCGGTTTATCTCGCGAGATCGTCAGATTGCCAGCTTCGGCCACATTGAAACGACAACGGGCACGGCGCAAGCGCGCGTGCAAAGCACCCCCCAGCCCGGGGGGTTGATTACAACCACAACTGTTTACGATGGGACTGCCGTCGGGATTGCGATTGTCGATTCCGGCATCGATTCGGGGCACGTCGCCTTTCAAGATCAATTAGGGATCAGCCGGATTGTTTTTAGCGACGACTTTACCGGCGAGAACCGCACAGACGACGTTTACGGCCACGGGACTCACGTGGCATCGCTGGCCGCCGGTAATAATCAAGTTGCTAACGGCGATTACACGGGCATTGCGCCGAATGCCAGCCTGATCAATTTGCGCGTGCTCGATTCGAATGGGTCGGGGTCAACGTCGAGTCTTTTGGCGGCGCTCGATTGGATTTTGTCGAATCACGCCCTTTACAACATTCGCGTGGTCAACCTAAGCCTCGGCACGCCGGCGATTGATTCTTACCAGAACGATCCCATTTGTCAGGCAGTCCGGGCCTTAAGCGACGCGGGCATTGTCGTGGTGGCGGCGGCGGGAAATAACGGAAAGGACCAAAACGGGGACAAGATCTACGGAGAGATTCATTCTCCCGGGATCGCGCCCGCGGCGATTACCTTGGGCGCCGCAAACAGTTTCGGAACTGACGGCCGTGGTGATGACGCCATCACCACTTACAGCTCGCGCGGTCCAACTCGGAGCTTCATGACTGATGAGAGCGGAACGAGACATTACGACAATCTGCTTAAGCCCGACCTGGTGGCGCCAGGCAACAAGATTGTAGGCGCAGCGGCGGCGGGGAATTACTTGCTGACGACGCATCCCGAGTTGGACGCGAATGTCAGCAACGATCCGGCGCAGCGGATGATGTATCTCAGCGGCTCGTCGATGTCCACTCCGATCGCTACGGGCGCTGCGGCACTTTTGATTCAGGCGAATCCGAATCTAACGCCGAGCCTCGTCAAGATGATCCTGATGTACACCGCGGAGCCGTTGCCGGGGGCAAACACGTTTGAACAAGGCGCAGGTGAAATCACCGTCGAAGGAGCCCTGCGGCTGGCGAAAAATATTCGTAACGATTTGTCCGCTTCTACGTCTTTAGGGGAGCCACTCTTAACCGACGCGCCGCCGGCGAAGCAAACGTCCATTAGCGGACAGACCTTCGCGTGGGCTGGCGGCATAATGTGCAATCACTCCTATGCCGTAAGTGACGAATTGATTAGTAAGTATCAACGCGTTTACGGCAGCGGTTTCATTCTTTCCGACGGCATTATCGAATCCCCCGACAGTCAATCGATCGATAGCAACAAGATGACGGCGGGAGTGTCGTTGGGAATGAATGGTGTAACAAGTGATGGTGGCGTCATCGGCGAAGGAACGCCGTTTCTCAACTTGAATTTTCTGTTGGGCGACGGGCTGCTGCTATCTGATGGCACTGTCATCGGTGATGGGATCATGGTCGGCGACGGCATTCTGGTCGGCGACGGGATCTTGGTAGGCGACGGTATCCTCGTCGGTGATAGTACGTTGTCCGGCGATGATACCGATTGTATGAGGTAATAATTCGTCAGAAAGTGTTGACGAATAGCAAGGGCGGCAGTAATATCACCGCCCACCCTTTAGCTCTCCTCGTTGTTTAGTAGGTTAGCCTCCGCCCGACAGGTATGGCTCGTTTTATTGGACACAGTTCTTTCTGCCCAGGAGGATTTATTCCTGAAGGCGTGAAGTCAGGTCGGTGCGTCGCCCTTTAAACGTACCACGTACGACTTTGGAATCGCCCATCCCTGTAGTGCTTTTCTGAGCCGTCGAGAAACCGAGGTGACATGAAAAACGGTTGCCCCACCGTGAAACGCATTAGTCTCTGTTTACTGCTGGTGTGCGTTTTGGTCGCTGTTTCCAATCCGCCGCGCGCTAGTCTCCGAGCACGTCCGAGTTCACCGCATGCTCATAAGATTTCGCGCGACGTGGTCGAGAAGGCCCGCGGCATTTCGCAAGGCCAGCTAATTCCATTGATTGTTCAACTCAACGACCGAGTCGATTCCACTTTTGAGTGGGACGTTATTAAGCGAGCGGGCCGCTTGCGTGGCGCGATTTTGAAGCATTTCAATCTCAGAGCGATCGAAGTTCCAGCGAAGTTTGTCGATGATCTGGCGGCGCGGGCCGACGTCGATTTCATTTCGCTCGATCGACAGAACGTCGCCCTGGGCCACGTCACCACGACGACCGGCGCGGACGCGATTCGGAACACACACGGTCCGAACGTGAATGGCCTCGTTGGAACGGGGATCGGTATCGCCGTGCTCGATTCGGGTATCGATGCCGATCACGCGGCCTTTCTGGATCGCAGCAATCATTGTCGCGTGGTTACCAGCATTGATTTTACCGGCGAAGGCCGCACGGACGATCCTTATGGGCACGGAACACACGTCGCCTCGATCGCGGCGGGTAATGGACGAATCTCAGATGCGCAGTTCACGGGCATCGCGCCGAACGCAAATCTGATCAACTTGAGAGTTTTGAACTCCAACGGATCCGGCAATGTGTCGTCAGTGCTGAGCGCGCTCGATTGGGTGCTGTCGAACCGCACGCGCTACAACATCCGCGTCGTAAACATGAGTCTTGGCGCACCGGCCGTCGATTCTTACACCTACGATCCGGTGTGTCGCGCGGTGCGCAAGCTGGTTGACGCCGGCATCGTCGTGGTCGCGGCCGCCGGTAACAACGGTATCAACAGTAACAATCAGAAGATCTATGGCCAGATACATTCGCCCGGCAACGAGCCATCGGCAATCACTGTCGGCGCGGCGAACACGTTCGGAACTGACAGCCGGAATGATGACGGGGTCACAACCTACAGCTCGCGCGGGCCGACTCGCAGCTCGTATGTCGATTCGCAGGGCACGCGCCATTACGATCACTTGATCAAGCCGGATATCGTCGCCCCCGGGAATCGGATCATCGACGCGGAATCACCTGACAATTATTTGGTGACCCACAATCCGTGGCTCGACGCCGGAGTCAGTCAGGCGCCCGAACGACGCATGATGTACATGAGCGGCTCTTCGATGGCGACGCCGGTCGCCGCGGGCGCGGTCGCCTTGTTGCTGCAAGCAAATCCCAGGTTGACGCCAAATCTGACGAAGATGGTGCTGATGTACACGGCGCAGCAGCTCGCGGGATTCAACATGTTCGAGCAAGGCGCCGGCGAAATCAATATCGAAGGCGGCGTCCGTTTGGCGCGCGCAATCCGCACCGACTTGTCTGCAAACACGCAAGTCGGAGCGCCGCTCTTGAATAGCGCCACGCCACTGCCGCAATCGACCATTGCCGGCGATACATTCATCTGGTCGCAGGGAATTATTTTCAAATACGACTTCGGCACGGGCCAGGACCTGATAACGAAATACCAGAGCATTTATGGCTTAGGCGTGCTGGTCAGCGACGGCGTGCTGGTCAGTGACGGCGTGCTGGTCAGCGACTCGATGTTATCGAGTGGTGTTTCGCTATGCGACGGCGTGCGCGAGAGCGACGGAACCATCTTGAACGGCGGCACTCTGTTTATGAGTTCCGGTGTGCTGGTCAGCGATTGCGTGCTCGTCAGCGACGGCATGGTGATTAGCGACGGCGTTTTGGTCAGCGATGCCAGCCTCGGCCCGGATTCAAATGTGCAGGCGATGTCGGCGACGACGCACGGCGACCCGACTTCGGTTACCGTCGTGCCTGTCGATACCGGCCGCGATTGTTACAAGTATTAACTTGCTGTCTTGAATAAATTACTAACTTCGTCTCAGTGATCAGCCCCGAGTTAAGGAGTGAAATGATAACCCAATCGCCCAAGCTCACAGAGCACCCGACTATGGCGTTCTCCTCGTTATCTACGCACGACCCATTGATAACGACACGCCTCTCAAACCACAGCATTAACGAGGTGCTTAGTTTTCTCGCGCAGCGCCCATTGCACAACGCCGTGATGTCCGGGCTAATCCGCGATAACGGAATCGAAAGCAAGTTCAATCGCGGAACTTTCTATGGGTGCCGCAATGCCGGCGGCGCGCTGGTTGGTGTCGCATTAATCGGCCACGCCATATTCATCGACATCCTCTGCGAAGAAGCCCTGGGACAGTTCGCGCAGTTGGCCCAACAGTCTCCGCGCACGCACATGTTGATGGGCGAGAAAGATCTGATCGACCGCTTTTGGAAATATTATGCGCCGAACGGACAAGCCAAACACCGCGTGTGCCGCGAGGTCTTATTCGAACTCAATCAACAACCGGCGCGAGTTGATTGCGTTGCGAATTTGCGGCTGGCCCGCGTGGCCGACTTGTCCGCCGTTGTGCCAATCCACGCTGAAATGGCCTTCGAAGAAAGCGGCGTACACCCTTTGCAGGCGGACGCGGATGGATTTCGCGAGCGTTGTCAGCGCCGCATCGAAGCCGGCCGTACCTGGTTATTGGTTGAGCAGGACCAACTGATCTTTAAAGCCGATGTCGTCAGCGACACGCCCGAGGTTGTGTATCTTGAAGGCGTTTATGTGCATCCGGAACATCGCGAGCGCGGGCACGGCACGAAGTGCCTGGCCCATCTCACGCAAAAACTTTTGCAGCGCACAAAATCAATCAGTGCCTTGGTAAACGAAGAACGCATAGAGGCGCAAAAGCTCTTCCGCAAGCTGGGATTTGAGCCCAGAGGCTGGTACGATAGCTACTTTTTGCGCACTCAGACTCAGTTGCTATAGCCCCGTCTGGCGCAAAGCCAGACTCTTGGAAGAAAGGTCATGAACCGACTAATGACAAACAACGGGCCGAGCATGTATGGTTACGTGCATCGCCGCTGTTTTAGACGCGGTGCGTTGCCCTTAAACGCACCACGTACGACTTCAGAGTTAGCTCACCCGTGTAACGCTTTCCTGAACTCGTCGAGGAACGAGGTCATATGAAAAAATCTTGCCCCATCATTCTCATTTTACTGCTCGCGTGTGTCTGCAGTTTTAATTTCATTCAGACTGTGGGCGCGCGCGGCTCAGGCTCGAGGCGTTCGCCGCGCAGTCCGTTCTCGCACAAAATTTCGCAGGACGTATCTGATAAAGCACGCACCGTCACGCCTAATCAACCTATTCCGGTAATCGTTCAACTCAACGATAAGGCCAACCCAAATTTCGAATCGGAACTGGCAAAAAAATCCGGCCGGCTCAAAGCCACCTTGCGGCAGTTCAATGCGCGCATAGTCGATCTGCCGGCGAAAAGCGTCGATGAGCTGGCGGCTCGCCCCGACGTCGATTTTATTTCGCTCGATCGCCAGAACTATTCCTTCGGACACGTGACGACGACCACGGGAGCGGAAGTGGCTCGCGCGGCCAGCAGCCTTAACCCAACCGGATTGGACGGCACGGGTATTGGCATTGCGGTGCTCGATTCAGGTATCGACACGACGCACACGGCGTTTCTCGATCGCCGCAATCATACGCGGGTGATCGTGAGCCAGGACTTTACCGGAGAAGGCCGCGTTGACGATCCATTCGGCCACGGCACGCACGTCGCGGCGATCGCCGCGGGTAACGGTCGCATCGCGAATGCGCAATTCACCGGGATTGCCCCGAACGCCAACTTGATCAATCTGCGAGTGCTCGGCGCCAACGGCTCAGGCAAAGTCTCTTCAATTCTGAGCGCGCTCGATTGGGTGATGACAAACCGCGTAACTTACAACATTCGCGTCGTAAATATGAGCATCGGCGCGCCGGCGGTTGATTCTTACATTTACGATCCAGTCTGCCGCGCCGTCCGAAAGCTGGTTGACGCCGGCATCGTAGTTGTCGCCGCGGTCGGAAACAACGGCGTCAATACCGCCGGCAAGAAGATCTACGGCCAGGTCCATTCGCCGGGCATCGAACCTTCGGCGATTACCGTCGGCGCCGCCAACACCTTCGGCACTGATGAGCGCAGCGATGACGGCGTTGCGACTTACAGCTCGCGTGGTCCGACCCGCAGCAGCTATGTCGATTCGAATGGCGTCAGGCACTACGACCATGTAATCAAGCCCGCTCTGGTAGCGCCGGGCAACAAAATCATCAACGCTGAAGCGCGCAATAATTATCTGGTCAACCACAATCCATGGCTCGATGCGGGCGTCAGCCGCACTGATGGCCGGCGCATGATGTACCTCAACGGTTCTTCAGTTGCCACGCCTGTCGTCGCCGGGACGGCTGCGTTACTTTTTCAAGCCGAGCCGAAGCTGACACCTAACCTGGTGAAGATGCTTCTGATGTACACCGCCCAACCGCTCGCCAAATTCAATATGTTCGAGCAGGGCGCCGGGGAACTCAACGTCGAAGGCGCGGTGCGACTCGTCGGTCTGATGCGAAAAGGCTTACCGCCCGGCACAGCGGTCGGCACACCGCTCTTGACGATTACCGGGACGCCTTCGCCGCGCACGACCATCGCCGGCAGCACTTTCAGTTGGTCGCAGGGATTGATTCTTAAACAGAACTTCGTCACCGGCGCAGATCTGATCACGAAGTATCAGGGAATTTACGGCCTCGGAGTTTTGATGAGCGACGGCGTCATGATGAATAACGGTACGCCGGTCGCGAACTCGATGCTATCCCATGGAGTTCGTCTCACCGACAACGTGCGCGTCAGCGACGGCACTACGATGGCGGGCGGCACGCTGTTCTTGAGTTCGGGCGTGCTGGTCAGCGACGGCGTGCTGGTCAGCGACGGCGTGCTGGTCAGCGATGGCGTATTAGTCAGCGACGCGTTGCTGGGCCTTGATTCAAATGTTCAAGGCATGTCAACCACGACGCATTCCGATCCGACGTACGTTTCAGTCGTGCCGAATGATAACGGCCGCGATTGTTTGAAGTACTAGTCTCTTTGGTCTCAGTCTCAGTTAGCCCCAAGGTGAAGGAGTATCAATGATAATTGAATCGCCCATGCTCTTGGAGCATCCGTTGGCGCTCTCCTCGTTGTCGCTGCAAGATCGACTGATAACGATGCGGCTCGGAAAACAGGACGAACGTACAGTGCTGCGGTTCCTCGGAGAACGCGCGCTACACAACGTGGTCATGGCTGGACTGATTCGCGACAACGGAATAGAAAGTGGATTCAACCGCGGCACATTCTACGGCTGCCGCGACATCGCCGGCGAGTTGCAAGGCGTGGCGTTGATCGGTCACGCGATATTTTTCGATGCGCGCTGCGATGAGGCCGTGCAGCAATTCGCGAAGATGGCCCAGCAGTCTTCGCAGACTCATATGTTGCTGGCCGAGCAGGAACTGATCGAGCGCTTCTGGGAATACTACGCCCCGAAGGGACAGCCGCAACGCCGGTTTTGCCGCGAAGTTTTGTTCGAACTCAACACTCCATTGCCGCAAATCGAGGCGGTCAATGGCTTGCGATTGGCGACCATCGAAGATCTCGCGCAGGTGATGCCGGTGCACGCTGAGATGGCCTTCGAAGAAAGTGGCGTCAAC
>CBFHBI010000082.1:0-8187 GCA_965653755.1 uncultured Blastocatellia bacterium | reverse complement strand
GCCGCGTTCATCCACTTCGCGCCATTGGAACTCCACGTCAGCGCGATTTATCCGGTTCGTTATCACGTGTTTGAGGGTCGCCGCTGGCGCGCTGTCCTTTTGTATCTGCCGGCGTTCATCCTGGTGGGATTTACTGTTGCCATCTTCTTGCACGATGAGATAGCCAAGATTGTTCCCTATCAGCCATCGGACAACCTGGTTGCTAGATTCTACCGCGCCTCGTTTATCCAGTTCGCGGCTGCACTCGTAGCGAGCGCCATCTTGCTAGTGCGCAGGTTTCTCATCAGCAAGAGCGCCGTCGCCCGACAGCAATTGAAATGGGTCGTCGGGGGCACAGTCCTGGCAGTTGCGCCACTCATCACTTTGTACGGGCTGGGCTATATCTTCCGGGAGACCGCCGGGCCGCTCACAGACCTGGCGATCCTGCCTCTGATTCTGATTCCGCTTTCGCTCGGTTATTCGGTCGTTCGCTATCGTTTGATGGACGTTGAGTTGGTGGTGCGCCGGGTTGCGGTGTATGCGCTGACGACTTTGGCCATTGCGCTGGCGATTGGCGCGGTCGTTTACTTCGTCGGGTTCTATGCGTTCAGCACGTCGGGCGGAGAATTTAGCGCGATGGCGCTGCTGATGTCCGTCGCGCTCATGGCCGTTATTGTCGTAATCGCCGCACCGATCAAGAATTTTCTCCAGGAACGTGTGGACCGGATCTTTTACGGTCGCCGTTACGACTTGCGTCACAGCCTTCTGGATTTTGGACGGACGATCTCCGCAACCACCGCGCTCGAACCTTTGCTCGATTCACTGACGACGCGTTTGCAAGAGGTCATGAACGTCGAGCGGCTGGCGATCTTTATCGAGGACGGCTACGCGATGGGCGGCTATCGGGTGGCGCGGACGGCCGGCTTCTCTGCCCCGATCAGCGTGCCTGCCGATTTTCGCGATATGATTCGCACGCGTTCGGCTGAAACAGGAGTCGTGCGCGCCGACGATCTCGATTCAGCTCCCGAAGGTGATGGTTATGTGCGTCGGGTGCTGCACTATTACGTGCCCTGCGTCGTGCGTGGCCGTATGGTCGCCGTCATCGGACTGGGACGCTCTGCCGACGGCGCCTTGCTGTCGTCCGAAGACGTCGAGATTCTGCGCACCGTCTCGGGTTACATCGCCGTCGCCATTGAAAACAGTGTCCTTTATCAAGAGCAACAACATCGGGCGACCGAGCTTGAATTGCTCAAGGAATTCAACGAGTCGATTGTCGAATCGATCAACGTTGGTCTGGTGGCCGTCGATCTGGAGGGCCGCATTACCCGCCTCAATTCAGCTTTCGAAGAGATTGTCGGAGCGGACCGCGAAGCGGTCATCGGCAAGAGCGTCGAAGAATTGTTCGCCGAAGATTTCGCCGACACGCTGCACCAGGTTTTGGGCGATCATGGCTGGCGTCTGATTCAAACTCGGAACATTTACAAGCTCCACACGACGACCAGCGCCGGGCGTGCCCTGGTGCTGAACATCGCCATTACACCGCTGTGGGCAGACTCGCAAGAACAGACGGGCGCCCTGGTAGTGTTTGAGGATGTAACCGAACGTCTGCGGCTCGAAGATCAACTACAGCAGCGCGAAAAGCTTTCGTCGATTGGCTTGCTGGCCGCGGGCGTCGCGCACGAAGTCAACACACCGCTCACCGGCGTGTCGTCTTACACGCAGATGCTGCTGAACATGCTGCCGCAAAACGATCCGAAGCATGCGCTGCTGGAAAAAGTTCGCCGCCAGGCCGACCGCGCAACCGACATCGTCAACAACCTGCTGAATTTTTCGCGCACGGGCAGCGCCGCCGAATTTAGTTCGCTCGACATCCATCGCGTGCTCGACGACACGCTGCAACTGCTGGAGCCACAACTGCGCCGCGGCCAGATCGAAATCGTCCGCATATACGATCAACAGTTACCACCGGTGCTCGGCTACTCCGTCAACTTGCAACAGGTCTTCACGACCCTCATTCTCAACGCGCGCGATTCGATCGCGAACGGCAATGGCCGCATCGTTTTGGCGACGCACAACGGCGAAGAGGATTCGTTGACGGTGGAAGTCACAGACAACGGTGTGGGCATCGACGCGGACGATGTCGCGAAGATTTACGATCCGTTTTTCACCACCAAGGGCGTCGGCCGGGGCACCGGTCTGGGTCTCGCCGTGACCTACGGGATCGTGCAGGAACATTCCGGGCACATCAGCGTCAACAGCACTCCCGGCCTGGGCACCACGTTTCGCATTACCCTGCCCACGCGCGATCTACGCACGCGTCTGCAAGCCGCGGCACTCTAGCGGCCCACATCTCAATCTGAGTTGGATTGCTCACGCGCATGAATGCTAATCTGTCCGGTACTCGAAATATTCAAAACGAAATCTGTTAGCCACAAACAAGAGTTTGCGGCCGCCTGACTATGGCCAGAAGAGGATCAGTACTCGTCGTTGACGACGAAGAAATAATGCGCGACGTGCTCGAGACTTTGCTCTCGGCAGAAGGTTATCGGGTCGATCTCGCGAAGACCGGCGAAGAAGGACTCGACACTTATACCAAGCGAGCCTACGACGTCGTCTTGTTGGATGTGTCGATGCCCGGCATCGGCGGGCTGCGCGCGCTGGAAGAATTCTTGAAACTCGATCCGGAAGCCGTAGTCGTCATGATTACGGCGTACGCGACCTTCGATACGGCGATAGCGGCGTGGGAAAAGGGCGCCTTCGGCTGCATCCGCAAGCCATTTCAAAACGAACACATCAGCGCGACGGTCGCCGCCGGCGTCAAGCGGCGCCGTAAAGAGGAAGAGCGACGATCGTTGCGCCAGGCCATGAGCCGCGAAGTCGATCGCGGCGCGATCGTCGGACGCTCGGACATCATGCAGGAAGTTTTTCGGCTGGTCGAGCAAGTCGCACCGGCGCGATCGACTATCTTGATTACGGGCGAGAGCGGCACGGGCAAAGAACTAATCGCGAAAGCAATTCACGAAGCCAGCCCGCGGGTGACGAAGCCCTTCGTCACTGTCAACAGTTCGAACATTCCAACCGAACTGTTGGAATCGGAACTCTTTGGGCACACGCGCGGCGCATTCACAGGCGCGGTCGCCGCGAAGAAAGGCCTGTTCGAAGTCGCTGACGGTGGCTCGATCTTCCTCGACGAAATCGGGGACATTCCGCCCGAGACGCAAGTACGTCTGTTGCGCGTGATCCAGGAACGCGAGTTCACACCGCTCGGCGACACCAGCCCACGCCGCGTTGACGTGCGCATTATCGCCGCCACCAACATAGATCTGCGCGAAGCCGTACGCCAGGGACTGTTTCGCGAAGACCTTTATTATCGATTATCGGTGGTGCCGATCGAGCTGCCGCCGTTACGCGATCGTCGCCAGGACGTCCTGCCGTTGGCCCAGCACTTCATCGGCAAGTACAACGCCGAAAATGGCCGCCAGGTCTCAGAGCACATCGGCCCCGACGTTCTGTCTCTGCTGGAGAATTACTCCTGGCCGGGTAACGTGCGCGAACTGGAGAACGCCATCGAGCGCGCGGTTGTGATTGCGCCCGGCGACGAGATTACGCGCGAGTGTCTGCGTCCTGAGATTGCCGATCCGCAGGCAGCGCGCGCAGTCGTCCGCGAGGGAGCCGGGGCTGGATCGTCGATCGACGTCAGCCGGGGGATTAATTTTTATGACGAGGTGCGACGGTTTGAAATCGATCTTATTCGGCGGGCCCTCGATCAAACTGGCGGGCATCAATCGCGCGCGGCCCGGCTGCTGGGAATGAATCCCACCACCCTCAATTCAAAAATTAAGACATACAATATCAATCTGCGGGCTTGACCTTGAGCGCAGCCCGCGAGAGCGTGCCTTCGATAAACTTTCGTCACTTGGCCGTGGCTGCTTTCAAGTCGAGCGTCCGAATCAACCGGTGCAGATTGTTGGGATGGATGTTAAGGATTCTGGCTGCTTCCGTGTAGTTGCCCTTAGCTTGGGCCAAGGCTTTAAGCACGATGTGGCGCTTCGCGTCCTTTACTGCTTCATCGTAAGTGGTCGGAGGCTCCGGACCATCGTCCAGCATGCGGTGTGGCAAGTCTCGCACGTCGATTGTGTCTGATAAGCCCAGAACAACGGCCCGCTCGATCGTGTTTTCCAATTCGCGAATATTTCCGGGCCAGTCGTATTTCTGCAGCAGAGCGCGCGCCTCCGCAGTTATCCCGCTAATCAATCGTTTGCATTCTTTTCCGTATTTCTCCGCGAAGTAGCTCGCCAACAGAGTGATGTCTTCCTTGCGTTCCCGCAACGGAGGCATGATTAGCTTGACCACATTCAAACGATGATAAAGGTCTTCGCGAAACGTCCCCACGTCAATCATTTGTTCAAGGTCGCGGTTGGTGGCTGCGATGATCCGCACATCGAGTTCGATTGGCTGCGTGCCGCCAAGTCTTTCGATCTTGTGGTCCTGCAAAAAGCGCAGCAGCCGCGACTGCATAGTCAAAGGCATCTCACCGATTTCGTCGAGAAATATACTGCCGCCTTGCGCTACTTCGAGCTTGCCATGCTTGCGCGCCAGCGCGCCGGTGAATGCGCCTCGTTCATGTCCAAACAGTTCGCTCTCCAGCAGCGTTTCGGGCACGGCGGCGCAATTAATCGTCACAAAAGGCTGCGACGCGCGCAGGCTGTTGGTGTGAATCGCGTGCGCGGCCAATTCCTTTCCGGTGCCGCTTTCACCGCAAATCAAAACAGCCGATCTCGCGGGCGCCACTTGCTGAATAGCGCGATAGACCTCCTGCGCTGATGCGCTCTGGCCGATCATGTTGTGTTCGATCGCCAGCGTAGATCGGAGACGTGTGTTCTCATCCTCCAACCATTCAATTTGTCGCGCGTTCTCCAGCGACACTGCGGCCATGCCGGCAATTCCCGCCAATAGCTGCAGATGTCCTTCATCGAAAAGCACAACTGGATCGCTCGTGTCGAGATAGATCGCACCCAACAGTTTTTCAACCAGGACAAGCGGGACACACATCAAAGAAGTAATCTGCGCCGCCAGCAAACTCTCGGCTGACTTCAAGGTCTCGCTGGTCTGGATGTCATTGGTGAGAACAGCCAAACGTGTCCGCATCACATGCTCGACTACTGTACGACTAACATGGACCGGAGAGCTGTTATCCTCTCGATGTTTGCTGTACACGGATGAGAAGTCGGTCTCGCCGCGTCCCAAAACAATCGCGCCCCGATCTGCCGGAATCATTTCGAAGACTGCGTCGAGGATTTCTCGCACCAGCTCCTGCGTATGCCGGAGACGATTTATCCGGCGGGCAATTCTGAGCACCACGCCCAAATCGCGCGCTTTGCGTTCGTGCTCGGGAGTCGTCACTAACTGCTCAGTTTTATTTAACAGTGCTTCAGGACGTAGTTGCTTGGCCGATTCCGTGAGCGGATTAGAGTCGTCCCAACGGATCAAGTGACCGGATGTTGTCTCTTCGCCTTCTTCGGTCAAAAAAATCAATTCGATCTTGCCGATGCGGACTTGATCGGCATGGACCAGAGCTTGTTCTTTGATCGGAATACCGTTGACAAAGGTGCCGTTAAAACTATCGAGATCGAATAGTTTGAAGTGGCCATTCTCTCGTCGAAGCACGCAATGGCGCCGTGAAACCGAAGCATGGTTCAACCAAACCACATTCGCCGATTCACGACCGATGGTAGTCTCTTCCACTGACAGGGGAAACGCAACGCCCTTGAGCGTTCCGTTCATCGCTACCAGCCTTGGATTCAGCGCCTGCACGTCTCCCGCCAATCAATGCCACGAGCCTCATAGCTTGTCGCGGAGCCCGCGGATTCACTATCGCTTATGATAGCCTTACTATCATTTTTGATATCAAAAGGCCAGGGCGTGTCCGCAGAAAAATTCGATTTTTGGCTAAAATATTGGCAACCAGCTCCGTTCTCATTGTCTGAAGGTCTGCTTACGCGCGGCACGCAAATGGCATTAGGGAAAAGGCGAAGAAGAACTTTCGAACAAGGGGTGGCAACTTGATAATACGGCGACCTAACCTCAGCGCCGTTTGACAACTTCTTATCCCCACGCCGACAAGGTGAGCTGGGCAGCGTCCTATACCAGCAGAAGTTCCTGCTCACTCACCAGGCAGCAACCCGAGGTCCCACCCCTCGGGTTGCTTGTATTTTGAGGTTCTCTCGCAGTCCTAACTCATAATAAAAGAAAAGAAGGTTGTCAGAAACCTGGAGTGCGCGTATTTTGTCCGCAGCAGGAGAGACTCGTGCGCAGACGAAAGATCGATGGATGCCCTATTGCCGGCGCGCTGCAAGTAATCGGCGACAAGTGGACGATGCTGGTGGTGCGCGACCTGTTCGCCGGCCCCAAGCGTACGACTGAATTACTTGAAGACCTCCACCCGATCAGCAGCCGCACGTTGATGGGCCGCCTGCGTGAGATGGAGCAGGACGATTTGGTGCTGCGAAACAATTACGGTGGATTGCCACGCCGCGTTGAGTACGAACTGACGGAGCGCGGGCGCCGTCTCGTGCCACTGCTGGATGCATTGATGAAAGTTGGGCAGGCTCTTGAGTGCAATGACTGCGAGGATCGAAAGGAGAGCGCCGGCTACTATTGCGATTTTTGTCCCGCCAATAGAAGTCCGAACCAATTTATACCGGACGACGCCTGGCAACGAGATGAACCTCAAATCGAACGCGCTCCCGAGCCGGCGCCGCGCCGTAAGGATGATTCGATTGTCCTGTTGTAGAGTATTAGGTCAGTTTCTATTAATCCGCTTCATGCTTTTGACCTAATGCCGAATCCAGTCACTTCAGCAAAACACATCTGGCCTTACATCATTGCGGCGGTCGTGTCGCTTATCGGACTCGGCGACGCTATCTATCTCACCATTCAAGACCTGACCGGACAGAACTTGCGCTGCACGATAATTACCGGGTGCGCCGAAGTTCTCGGCAGCAAGTATGCGCACATCGGTTCGATTCCGCTGGCGACCGTCGGCGCAGCCGCGTACTTCGTTTTCTTCAGCCTGGCGGTTCTGGCGACGTTCGGTTACTCATTCGCGCGTCCGCTGCTGCTCATATTGGTCGCTATCATGTTCCTGATGACGCTGTGGCTCACATACCTGCAGGCATTCGTCATTCATCATTTCTGTCAATATTGCTTACTCTCCGCGTCGGTAACGACAGTATTGACGATAATCGTCGCCGCTACTCATCTGCTCCAGTGGCGAAAGGCAAACCGGTAAAATTCAGGATGCATCCACAGCTTGCCTCGTTCAACCTGACGCTGCTAATCTTTGCAGTCACACCAGCCAATTCTGAAGGGAGTCAACAGGATGAAGAAACAATACGCGCTACCATTGTTTGTTGCCGCAGTTTTGATCGTCGCCTTAGCCGCCGTCGCCGGCAGCGGCCGTAACGCGTCGGACTTGCCTGCGCCCCCGGCGATCGGCACGATGATCGACGATTTCACTTTGCCGGATGCTGACGGCGTCTCGCACACACTCGCATCGTTAAAGGGGAAGAATGGAACGGTCCTGATTTTCATCGCGACTAAGTGCCCGGTATCGAACGCCTACAACGATCGCATGGAAAAATTGTACGAGGACTACCAAGCCAAAGGCGTGAACGTTGTCGGCATTAATGCAAACAGCACCGAACCGGCCGCCGAAGTTAAAGCGCACGCGGCTGAAAAGGGGTTGAAGTTCACGATTCTCAAAGACGACGGCAACAAGATCGCCGATCGTTTGGGAGCCTTCGCGACGCCTGAAGCTTACGTGCTCGACGTCAAGGGCAAGCTTGTTTACCACGGACGCATCGACAACTCGCGAGACCCCGCGGGAATCGCAACGAGCGATCTTCGCGATGCGCTGAACGAAGTCCTGGCAGGCAAGCCGGTTAGCAAGACAGAAGCGAAGGCGTTCGGTTGCACGATTAAGCGAATATGATAGCGGACACTCAAGTCTTAGTCTTCGTTTGCAACAGGCATCGTTAAAGCTGCATCAAAATGAAAATGCGTCTCGCCATCCTAACTGTTTGTCTCGCAGTAGCCCTTTCGCTATTGGGTTTCGCCGCGCCGGCTCAATCAACCAACGCCGGCGCGGCGACTACTTCTGTCATTCGCGAGATTAATCTGGACGGGCTCTAGAAGATCCTGCAGCGC
>CBFHBI010000081.1:0-8195 GCA_965653755.1 uncultured Blastocatellia bacterium | reverse complement strand
TGGCTGCGGACTGTCTGTTGTTATGGCTGCAGAAACCGTTGGCTCTGCAGAAAGAGGTTTAGTAAAGCAGAGTCACAGCGCGCTCGACCATTGCGTGTACTTCCATTAAAACCCTCGCATTGCTGGCGGCGATGATTGCAGCCGCGCCGAGCACGAACAACGTCGTAGCCGATAAGACCGGAACCAATCGTGTACCGGGAGCGACCGTCGATCCATTTGAAGAAATCTCGAGCAAACGTCTAATCCGCGACTTTACTCCCTGCGTTTCGTGTGCGCCCATGAGGTAAGCCCCCAATGGCACGTCGGCGCGCGGCCCGGCGGGAATCATCTTCGCAATCCTGACTAACGCGGACGCCAGATCAAGAGCCGTGGCCGGGCTTTGTCCCGCCGCAAATTCATCGGCCGCGCTCTCCGCGATGTCCGCCCAAACGCGATCGACTGGGTTGCCGAGCGGCAATAAAAACACTGTGTCACGACAAATCCGCAGCAATGTACGCTTCAAATTGTCGCGCGCGGAGAGATGGCCACACTCGTGTGCGATCGCGGCGGCCAATTCGTCTTGATTAAGCGCCGACAAGACTTCGCAGGCAATAAACAATTGCGGACGAAACGTGCCGACGATGGCGATGATCGGGAACGGGTGCGGGATTCGAAACGTCGGTACAGTGACTCCGGGCAAATGGATCTGTTCGGACTCCGCCAGCCAGCGCCGCCTCAATACGGCAGTTGCCATCCAGGAACGAATCGTTCGCCAGGCGGCGAACGCCACGCTGATAGCCGACAAAAGCGCGACCGCTCCGAGTTTCTTGCTAACTGTTTCTGAAGTCACGCGCGGTTCATAGCTTAAATATGAAGGGATCACAAAAACCACGACGGTGATCGCCGCGACCACCGGCGCCGCAATCCGCAGCACGAAGAGAATGTCTGCACGGGCGCGTGCTGAAAACGATCGCAGGAGCGGGGTGAGCAGTCGCCAAATGAGCGCCGCCGACAACGACGCGACGGCGTTGAGAAACATCAACGTCGCCAGCAGCAGACAGATGCCCAGCAGTTCGTACATCAGTTTCGATCGATCTCTCGTTTCTTCTGTTTGACTAGCCGCTCCAGTTCATCGAGCAATTCACGATCATGATCGCTCACCGTTTCGACAATGCAGGCGAGCACTGGCCGCACGCCCTGCGCTCCTGCTCCCAGGAGTCCGTCGATCACGTCTTCGCGAATTCCGTGCTCAAACTCTTCGCGCGAAAAAGCGGGCGCATAAAAAAACGCGCGTCCGTCTTTACGTCTGACGAGCAAACGCTTTTTGTAAAGGCGATCGAGTGTCGTCATCAGAGTTGTGTAAGCGATCCGTTCTTCGAACGCAAGATAGATATCGCGCACGCTGACCTCTTTGCGGTTCCAAGTCTCGTCGAGCACGGCGCGCTCAAGTTTGCCGAGCGCCAGAGATGCGACTTCACTTGGCCGGCGGAATCCTCGCAGTAAAAATCGGGCTGTTTTCATTCTGGGTGAAACAGTATTCTCCGATCAGGGTGAAGAAGTGTCAATCGAATAGGTGTGGCACGCAGGGCCGGTAGTTTCGAATGGAGTGGAACATCGAACTATTGACAGAATCACGTTTCCAGACTAGAGTCCGCTCGTTAGTTTGTTGTTGGTCCTCGCATCCCTGTCCCCTGACATAAACGCCAGGAGACGTCACCTGGCAGCGCATTCCGCTGCTGCTTCTTCCGCGTGGAAGATACTCGACTCCTGCTGAGGAGACTAAATGAAACCAAAGCATGGTGCCGGTCCCACGGGCGAACCTTTCGATCCGGCGTCCTCACCAGAGGAACCGGACGATCCTGAGTCCGAGCCCCGACCTGCCCCGGCTCCCGGAGTGCCCATGTCCGACGAAGAATTTGAGCGTCTGAAAAAAGAGGCGGAAGGCGGGAAGGTTCCTCAAGTCAACGAAGCCCACGAAGATTGCTAAACGCAGTCAGCATCAGGCTCGGCAGCTCGCGTAACTCCACTCGGACTTCACGAAAGGAGTCTGGCAATGGCATCGAAAAAAAAAGCGAGCAAAACTCAAAGCATCAAAGCCAAATCAGGCAAGCCCACGAAGGGAACAGAATTCGAACCAGCCCACGATTCAATGTTGGCGCTGGCCGCAAACCTGGTTGAGGTGAAAGAGCCTCGGCCGTACAAGAGCCGCTACCCAATTCCCGACAAGGAATATGAAAAACTGAAAGCGGCGGCTCCCAAAACGAAGATCGCGAAGAAAGGCGCGACCTTCGCCAAAGATAAGGGGAAGAAAACTGAACTGGCCGGGGCAGCAATTGCGGAATTTGCGCCGGCTGGTGGACCGGTGGCCAACGCGCCGACTGGATCCACTAATTTCGCCGGCTTCACCACCACGGGATGGATTCCGCCGGACTGCACGATGGCGACCGGCCCGCAACACGTGATGGTCTCAGTGAATTCGTCGGTAGCCGTGTACAGCAAAGCGGGTGGCGCGCCGCTGCTCAATCGCACTTTAACCGTGTGGTTCGCTAACGTAATTCAAGGCGCAACCATTTTTGATCCACGGCTGCTATACGATCAGCACACTGGCCGCTGGGTGTTATTGGCAGCCGCCGTGGGGTCTAATCCAAACCGATCCGTTTATCTGTTATCCGTATCAGCGACGACGAATCCGTTGGGTGTGTGGCGCAACTACAGTTTGAATGCGATGGTTGACGGCTCGACTGCGACAAATAACTGGGCGGACTTCCCTTCGTTGGGGGTAGATGCGAACAATCTTTATATCACGTCGAATCAATTTGCGTTCGGCGGCGGTTTCAAGTACGCGAAGATCAGGGTTGTTCCGAACGCCGGTCCCTACTCGGGCGGCGCCGCGACCTTTTTGGATTTCGTGAACATGAAAAATCCAAACGGCACGACTGCGTTTACGATTCAGCCTTGTCACACATTTGGATCGCCGCAGGTCGAGTATTTGGTGAACTCGCTATTTCCAAACGGCAATGCGCTGACGGTTTGGCACATCACCCAGTCAGGCAGCACCTTCTCGTTGGCGCGAACGAGCGTGGCCACGGCTGCCTATAGCCTGGGACCTAATGCGGCTCAGAAAGGAAACAACGATCCGCTGAACACTGGCGACGTGCGCGTATTGCATGCGATCTTCCGGGGCGATTCGATCTGGTGCGCGTTGACCACTGCTCACAATTGGACAACGACTACGAATACGGCATCGATCCATTGGTTCCAGATTCGTGGGGCAACTTCTGTACTTGTGCAGCAGGGAATTTATGGCGCGGGCAACGTTCATTCGTTCTATCCTGCCTGCTGTCCCGACGCAAACGGCAACATGATCATGGTGTTCTCGCGGTGCGGGCCGAACGAGTATGGTTCGATCTATTACACGGGCCGCAAGTCCACCGACCCGCTTGGCAGTCTGCAACCCAGCGCTCTGCTCAAAGCCGGCATCGCGAACTACGTGGCTAAGGACAGCGGTGGGCGGAATCGTTGGGGCGATTACAATGGAGTGTGCGCCGATCCAGTGAATTCGAAAGGGATTTGGTTCTATAGCGAATACGCATCGGCGGTGAACCAGTGGTCCACCTGGGTCGGTTCAGCTTTCTTCTGATCCGATAGCATCCGATCCTCAACGATCTGAAATCGTGGACGCATGTAGATCGCCGGTGATGAATCGAAACACATGATTGGGATTCGTCACCGGCGGTTTTTTGCCAGAGAATTATCTGGACAATGTTGGATTTAGCCCACCTGCATTGGGCAAGCTTGAATTGCGCAGACTTGCCAGCGGCCGTCACGTTCGCTGAAGACAGTGATGATTTTGTATTGGCCGGCGAGTTCGCGGCCATGATAGAGCCAGGTCGCTGAATCGCGCGCGGTGAGCACGGCGGTGTTGCCGAACACCCGCACCGTCAAGTGTTCCCGGACAATGTGCTGGATCTTTAAGTCGCCGGACGTACTATCGTCGATGAACTGGGTTTTATCGTCGCCCTCGAGCGGATAAGTGAAATAGAAATCATCAGCCATGACCCGTTCGAGCGTGTCTTTGTCCGCGCGGACGATAGCCTTGACCCAGTCGTCGTTGAGTTGACGAATGTGCTGCTCGATCTCAATCGTGGAACGAGGCGAATGTTGACTTGCGGACTCCATAAGTGAATACGCCTTCTACGCCAATTGCGGGCGCGAGTCAACGACAAACAGCCGGATCGCTCCGGACTGTACCGAAAGTGTTTGGGATTGTCCCGCCAGAATAATTTTAGCTACCGCGTTGCTACATCGCTGCATGAAATTCACAAGACAAAGTTTCTGATACGACTGATGTCGTCTAACTCGACCCCAAATGGAGCACGGAAAATATGGGTCAGCCTCGGCTTGGAATGTTTCGGCGACTCATCAGGCATTGGCATGGTCATTGCTCCAAGTACGGCCGGAGGTCAAGACAGACAATGAAACTCAACGGGATAAAGAAACTTGGAGGCGCAATCCTGGGACTGATGCTGTTCGCGGGCGTTATGGTGATGTCCGGAACCACGGCCCAGGCACAATATCCTTACGGGGATCGGGATTACTATCGGAGACAGGAGCGCGAGCGACGTGAGCGCGAACGCGAAATGCAACGCCAGCAGCAGGCACAGAGTGGCTGGTATGATCAGTATGGCAACTGGCACTCGAACGGAACTTACAACAACGGCTACTACAATAATGGGTACTACAACAACGGTTACTACAACAACGGCTATTACAACCGAGGCACAGCTAACTACGGATACTTCGGCGGCTCGTCTTATGGCCGGCAGACAGCACTAAACGCTGGTTACAACGAAGGCGTGAGGGCTGGCCGCGATGATCGTCGTCGCGGGCGATACGATCCGTATGGTCATGGCGAGTATCGGAACGGTATGAAGGATTACAATTCGCAGTTCGGTGATCGCGCTGCGTACCAACAGTACTTCCGAGAAGCGTTCATCAACGGGTACGCCGACGGTTACCGCGGTTACTAGTAGATAATCGAACCTTTCATGGCGCGGTGACCATGGGGAGTTGAGGCTGGTCCTCGACTCCCTATTTTTTTGTCCGGATTCTTTTTCGACGCGAGCAAACAAATCGCGGAATGCTTCCGACAATAATTCTTTAATAAGAGTACACAAACAGTGCAGTGGCTTTCGAATTCAAACCCGACGGATGTGTAGTTATGCCCAGAAACAAAATCCTCCTAATTGAAAATGATGAAGAGAATTGCGAGCTAATGCGCGCGTCTCTCGAGCAAATTGGATACGAAGTAGTCACGGCCGCGGACGGCGTGCGCGGATTCGATAAGGCGCTATTCGCCAGGCCCGACCTGATTGTGACTGGCATCAGAATACCGGGCGCGGACGGCATTCACGTCCTCCGCAGGATTCGTTGCACGGCTATGCTGGAAAAGACCCCGGTTCTGGTCATAACCTCTTTCGGTACCGGGAACGCAACGTTCTCGCTGCAGCTCGGGGCGAATGCCTATGAGCCAAAGCCGATCAATTCGCAGAATTTTCTCTCGACCGTGAAGCGCCTGCTGGAAACTAAGAAAGCGGCGTGAATCTCATCGCTCCGAGTGGAGCCAGACGCGCCCAAGAACCATCCGCAGATTTCGCAGATTACACGGATTAAGAAAGCAACTTAGCTAAGGTTGAGTTGCCATCTGTGTAATCTGCGAAATCTGCGGATAATCTCTTAATGCGCTATTATCGGAACTCATCTCCGTTACCGTCCGTTTGATATTCCAGTTCCCCGGCAAAAAATTGCACGAAAATCTGAAACTTTTTAACTTGGGGGCTCACTAACACACCGAGTACATGATGAAACCGCTGGCGGCACGCGAAATAAGCCTGGAAGGCCAGCCCGGTGCGTTCGCAGGATCTCTGATGAATAGTTCAGCAGACCTAGTCACGCGTGCGTGCTCGGGCGACGAAGAAGCGTTCCGCTTGATCTTTGAACGGTACTCACGGCCCGTAATCAGTTTTATTTACGACCAGATTGGCGACCGCGATTTGGCTGAGGAGCTGACGCAGGAAACCTTCGTCAGGGCCTATCGCAGCCTGAAGTCATTGCGCGAGGAGACGAAGCTGTCGACCTGGCTGTTTGGGATTGCGAAGAACGTGGCGCGCGAATCCTTGCGAGCCAAGATTCGCAAGAACCAGGAAGTCGATCTGGACGATAAGCAAGTGTTGGATCTCAGCGATCATGCACCTGTCCCCAGTCACAATCTCTTGAACAAGGAACTGAACGAGGTCGTCCAACGCTCTCTGGCGACGCTCGATGAGGACAAGCGCCTGGTGTTCACGCTCAAGGTTTTTCACCAGTGCAGCTACGAAGAGATTTCGGAAATCACCGGTTTCTCAATTCCCAAGTTGAAAACCGATTTGCACCGCGCGCGCGCCGAGATGCGGCAGCGGGTGGGTCAGTATGTAGGAACTTAAGTCATGAAGTGCAGTGACTGTCGAAATATTTTGGAAGCGTACGTTGACGGCGAAGCCGGCGAACGTAACCGGGACCAGGTGCAAGCGCATTTGATCAAATGCGAAAGCTGCACGGCCGCGTTTGAAGCGCTCGCCGCCGAAAACGAAATGTACGCGCGTTACGATCGCGAGTTGGAAATTTCGCCAGCGCTTTGGAGTGGAATCGCGACGCGGATTGCGGCGGAAGGGAATGGCGGCGCGGGAAAGTCGAAGTCGAATTTCGCTGAATGGTTTGCTGGTCTGTTCGCCATGCCACGATTCGGGTTTGCGTTGTCGGCAGCGGCGCTGGTTTTGCTTGCGGTGCTCGTTGGGTTCGCGTACTTCCGCGCCCAACGATCGTCGCTGCAGCCACCGATCCAGATTGTCAGGAATCAACCGGCGAATGGCGAGACGCCTCCTTCGGGGGCGACGTAATGTCCAGAGCAAGTCGTGAAGGATGCGACACCGGATCGTGGAATTCTGACGGAACGGATTGAGGTTGCAAACAACAAACACGGCCGGCCGTTGCCGAAGAGATCAATTAACGACGGCGACGTATTGTTCGCCGACGCTGGTTACTCCGATCTGGAAGACAAAGACACGGCGAATCATCTCCAGCAGGCCCAGGACCTCTTGATTTCCGTGCGCAGCATTCAATTGGCTGATGACGATCAAGAGATTGACGTCTCGTATGAAAAGTCTGAGTCGCGCCGTCTGTTGAATCAAAACATCGTCTTGCGCCGCGATGCTGAGCAGGCTGGCAAGTTCCCGACGAAGTCAGTTCTCGGAAGTTTGGAGCCATTCCTGATCGATATTGCGAATTTGCCGGACAAAGCCCCCGCAAAGGACCTGAAGCAGATTCGCGATCGCGTGGAGAAAACCGAAATCGTTGCAGAATTGCGAGGCTACGAATAACTCTGAAAATTGTTGACTGAGGAAATGAAAATGAGAAACGAGCGAAACGAAATGAATTCAACTAAAACCATTTTTGCCCTGATCGTCGCCGCAGTAATCTCGTTCGCGGCCGCATCATTAAATCAAGCAAACGCGCAAAGAGTTGCGCCACCCGCACGCGGAAACGCTTGGGCGCCCCAGCAGTCTGGCAGCACGCCGCAAGCGACGACTGCTTTTTCCGCTGCACGCGATCTAATCGACGACGCGCAGTGGGCCAAGGCCGAAGAGGCTTTCAATAAATACTTCGTGGATTTCCCAAAGGAAGCCAACCGCGACGCGGCGATATACTGGACGGCGTATGCCGAGTACCAGTTGAAGAATTTTGACAAGTGCAAAGACACCATCGACAAACTCCTCAAGATGTATGACAAGACGAGTTGGAAACAAGATGCGGAAATGTTGCTGGTACAGATACCCGACGTGCAGGCAGCGAAAATCGAAGAGGCTGCTTTAACCGCCAGTGTATCCGCGATCTCGTCTGAGGCAATTCTAGCCAACGTTGACGCGGCCACGGCGAAACTCAATACGGTCGTGGCTCAATCGTTAGTTGACTCCATCACCCCAGAGGCTCAAGAGCCGATGCAGGAAGCGCAAGACCGAATCGCGGCCGCGAAGGCTCGCTCGGACGCGCGTACGGCCGCGGCGAAAGAGCGAACCGCAGAGCGAGTCAAAGAGATGCAGGATCGGATGAAGGAGCGAACGAACTTTGGCATCGGTAAAGGAATCGGTTACGGCATTGCCGGCCCCGGCGAAAGGCTGGCC
>CBFHBI010000080.1:0-8229 GCA_965653755.1 uncultured Blastocatellia bacterium | reverse complement strand
TCAATTCGTTCAGGTCAAAAGTCGCGCACAAGAAAGCGACCTTCGCGATCATGAGCGATCCGCAATTCGCCGGTCTTTTCAACGACGAAGAGATCGACGTCATTCGCCGCTGTATCCCGTGGACGCGCCGGGTCAACAGTGACGAAGCCGATCTGATCGAGCTGGTCAAACGTGAGCGCGAGCGATTTGTGCTGAAGCCGAACGACGACTATGGAGGCCACGGAGTCTTCATCGGCTGGGAAAGTTCGCCGCCTGAATGGGACCATGCGGTATCGATCGCCCGCGCGCATCCATATGTCGCGCAGGAACGCGTGCTCATGAGGAAAATGGCTATGCCAGCGTTTGGCAATCCGGTTCGCCTGGAAAAGCTGTTTGTCGATTTCAATCCATTTCTATTCGAGAACGAACCTGAGGGCGCTTTGATTCGCTTGTCGTCGTCTTCGCTCTTGAATATGACTGCCGGCGGCGGGCAGACGGCGTTGCTGGTACTGGAGGGAATGTAGATGGATATCGAGTCCGCTCGCGCTTACTGTCTCGCGCTGCCGCACGCGACTGAGAAGGTGCAGTGGGGCAACGATCTTGTTTTCAAAATCGGCGGCAAGATGTTTGCAGTGGTTGTGCTCGATGCGGCGGCGAAGTATTGCCTGTCTTTCAAGTGCACGGAAGAAAAGTTTGCCGAATTATGTGAATGCGATGGAATCGATCCGGCGCCGTACTCAGCTCGTTATCACTGGGTTGCGCTGCAAAGCTTCGACGCGTTGGGGGAGAAGGAATTGAAGGGACTGCTCCGCGAATCGTACGATCTCGTGTTTGAGAAGCTGCCGAAAAAAACCAAGGCAGAACTAGAGGATGCCAATCGAGTAGCTCGCCGATCATCGCGCCGCTAGGCGCGAATTCCCTTTCGAACGAATACGAGGTTCTATAAACATCTCGAGTGACCCTATTGCCGTCGGCTGCGAACGACGTGTGCCGTGATGAAGATTTCGATCGTTCGCCTGAACGATCGTTGGGCATCGATGGGGCTGGCTTTCGTGTGCGATTACAAGCAGACGCCGCGAATAGCAGACAGCCGATTATGAGAATCAGAATCGTTTGCTTCATTGAACGAAAATATTTGCCGCAGCGCCAACCAAATCATAAACTCCGTGTATATTGTAGTGGTGACGCAAGAATCGGCTGATCGATCGAGAGTTGCCGATGCCTGATTCCGAAACAGAACTGGTCCAGCGGGCGCAAGCCGCGGACATCGAAGCATTCGCGGAACTTGCCGGCAGGTACGAGCGACGAATTTAGTCACTCGCGCTGCATTACTGTCACGACCTGCAAGACGCCGAGGATCTCTCACAAGAAGTATGGCTCAAGGCGTATCGCTCCATCAGCACTTTCAAAGGCGAATCAAGCTTCTATACCTGGATTCGCCGGATCACGATCAATTGTTTTCTTAATCGCGAGCGCGCAGCCTTCACTCGTTGGCGTGCGTTGCTCGTCGAAACCAAAAACGATTCGTCGCAGCACGATGTTGTGTATGACGCAAACGTCGAAAACACGCTGCACAACCGAATAATGCTCGCCAGTGTGAGGCGTGCTCTCAGAGGTTTAACGCCACAACAGCGATTGATTTTTCTGCTCAAGCATCATGAAGGGATGACTTATCCGGAGATTGCCAAGGCCGTCGGTTGCTCGGAAGGCACCGCCAAGAAAGCAGTCGCGCGAGCGTTGACGAAGCTACGCGAACAAATGCAAGTCGAGGTTAAAGCAAACGATGGTGTGCCTTGCGTGGCGGGAGAATATTGAACAAGGAAATGAACGAAATGCACAAGTGTAAACGCTCGAGAGATGAATTGATCGAAATCGCATTGCGCGAAGACGTTTCGCCAAACGAATATCTTGAGTTTCATAACTGTCCAAGCTGTCGCGCAGAACTTGTTTCCTTGCGCCGGACCACGCAATTGACAGATGCCGTGATGAAGCTGGCGCAGCCGGGTGAACAGTTTTGGCCGGCTTACCACGCGCGTTTGCGCGCCAATCTCGAGCAGAGTTCGGCGCCGCTCAAACCCACCTCGCCGCATGAGTCATGGGTGCGCAAACTATTTGCCGGATCGATTCCAATCCCAGCGCCGCTTGCCTTGGGGGCGTTGGCCTTTATCCTTTTCGCAATTGTGTTCATGTTCTACACGCGAATGTCATTGCGTGACTCTCCGTCCTTTGTCCCCGGCCCAGTCGCTGAGAGAACGATCGAGGTGCCAGTGGTTCAGGAGAAGGTCGTGACGCGCATTGTTTACCGGAATCGTCAGAGCAGGTCGCGAGACCTTACAGCGAGCCCAAAGCCTGAGCGGAAAGAACCAGTGCCGGCCGCAAACAGCCTCGCGGGATTCACTCCGGCGCACGAGGCCAAGTTGACGATTGTCAAAGCAAACTATCGGAATGAAAAATAGGATTCTCATTACGATCGCTCTCTTGCTGTCGACTGTCGGCGCGACAAACGCGCAGAACGATGCAGACAAAACCATCGTGTCATTGCCGGACGGAGGTTATGTGTCGCTCAGGAATGAGACCACTGCGATCGACCTTCGTAGCGCGATCCTATCTCGCATGAAGCAGCAGCGTTCGGATCCAACGCAGACGCCGGCGACGCTCGTCACCCAAACAATTGCAGATCGCAATCAAACAGTTCATCGCATCCTGCGAGACCACGAAGGCCGCTTCGTCTTTGGCTATGACCTCTGGATTTCCGGCGACAAGCAAACCAGGCGATTCAAGGTTGCGGTCCGGCCGCTGCCGGCGGAACTCCGCGACACCCTCGCTGCGAACGTCAAGTCTGCGGCCGGGGTTGTTTCAACGTTTCCCAAATCGACCGAGCCGCAGGGCTTCGACGACGGCGGCGAGTTCTCGCTCGACCTGCTCATCAACAAATCCACTGGCCTAAAAATCGTCGACGTGGTGAGAGTGAGTTTCGACCGGACGCGGCTGGGTGACGAGAGTCCGGGCATGCGCGCCCGCGATTTCACTCTCGATGCAGTCGCGATGGAGATGAAGGATTTCAGCCTGTTGCTCAACGACAACCTGATTGGCAACGGGAAGTCCACAGCCGGATCGACCGGCGCGTTGCTGTGGCTCTACATTCCTGAACACGGCCGTTTCATTTTTTCACTGGTGCCGCGTCCGGATTATTCGTTCGAAAAGGTTGGCATAGTTTCCGGAAACAGGATCGAATTCGAAGCCAACGGCGATCATTACCAATGGCTTTCCAGTTCGCCGATTCTGCACGAAGAGGGCGTCTGGAATCTCTGGGTGTTGCACGATGCGAAATACACGCCTTTGTTGGCGGCGCAGCAATAGATGCCTGTCGAAAAGGGAACGCTGGAAAAACTCGACGATAAGATTCAATCGATGGCGCAGAAGTCGCCGGTTTCCGTGATTGCGAAATCCGCCGCGGCGCAGACCGGTAACAACCGCGAAAAGAAGGACCCAGTCTTTTCGCGCGATCAGATCATGTTTGGCGCTGCAGATCGAATCGAAAATTTGTTGCCGCGAAATTAGTTTGGCCGATTTATTGAAGGCAATTCACGGCGCGTAACAGTTCACAAACAATGCGAGCGCTGGCCCAAGGGTGAGTAAGCGCTAAGTTGGATCGCTCTGGATCGAAAAACTCGAGTCGGAGTGCCGGCGTAAGTGCGTTCGCAGCACGGAGGACACATGAAAACGAAGGCTTGGATGGTTACGTTGATTATCGTTGTGAGCATGGTTTATTCGAGTCAGGTCAGGGCGCAGGCAGCGCCGCCATCGACGGAATTTCAGAAGTATGAAGTGGGGATGGACTTCACGACCCTGACGCTCAACCCGGGCGACACCGCGGTTGGCATCGGTGGCAGGTTCACTTACAACTGGAATCGTCATATCGCGCTGGAAGCCGCCGGCTATTTCTCTCCGGGAAAATGCGCGACTTGCTCGGGCGAAATTACGGGCAACATCAACGAGGGATTGTTCGGCATAAAGGCAGGTCAACGGTTCAAGCGATTCGGAATATTTGGCAAAGTCCGTCCGGGGTTGATCAACTTCAGTCAGGGATTCACGGATTTCGTTCCCAATGGGAGCAGCACATCATTCCCGTTTACGGTCTTAACTCATGGCCGCACCGACTTTGCCACAGATGTCGGGGGCGTATTGGAAGTCTATCCCAAGAAACACGTCTTACTGCGATTCGATGCGGGCACAATCTTCGATCGAGTCGGACGGCACACTTTTCACCTGTACAACTTCGATCCGGCCACCGGCATATTCACACCGTTCAATATCACCGAGCCGGGGTTCACGCGCAGACGCTTTCAATTTATCGCCGGAGTTGGTTTCAGATTCTGAGAAAATCTACGCTAGTTTGCGATTGTAACCGGTCGAGCTGCGTAGTTAATTGTGAGCCCAGAATCTGCGAGCAGTTCCGTTCCGATGAGCGCATCATGTCCTTCACTGAAAATGACTCCTACTGAGCGACGCTCGCCGAGCCAATCAAGTTCAGCGATGCCTACGTCGGCGGCCCTCATACGCTGGCCGCCGACGAGTTCAAACATCAACCTTGCAAGCGCGGAGACGAAATCAGTTGGCGTCAGCGCTCTCACGAATTTCTTCGCCTTACCCTGGTTACTCAGATACAATCGCCCGCTCTAATTCAGCGCGGACCGGAAGAAGGTCAGCAAGTTGAGTAACTTCGCCGGAAAGAAACTAGGACGCTACGAAATCCGCTCGCAGATCGGCGAGGGCGGCATGGGCGAGGTTTATCTGGCGGAAGACACGCGGTTGCGCCGGAAAGTGGCGCTGAAGATTCTTCCCGCGGAATTGGCGGCCAACAAAGATCGGATGCGGCGCTTCGAACAGGAAGCCCAGGCCGCGGCCGCGCTCAATCATCCGAACATCGCGCACATTTATGAAATCGGTGAGAGTGACGATGTCAATTTCATCGCGATGGAATTTATCGACGGTGTGACGCTGCGCGAATTGATTTATGAGACGCAGACCGACCTGGCAAAACTGCTGCGTCATTTGCAGCACGTAGCCGAAGGATTGGCGAAGGCGCATGCGGGCGGCATCGTCCACCGCGATCTCAAGCCCGACAACGTCATGGTGACGCGCGACGGGCACGCCAAGATTCTGGATTTCGGTTTGGCAAAGTTGCTCGAGCCGGCCAGGCTCTCGGGTTCGACCAGTAGCGAAGTCGCCACGGCCATCATCCCGCAGCATTCGCTGCCTGGCACGGTGCTTGGCACGGTCGGGTACATGTCACCCGAACAAGCGCAGGGACGCGTCAACGAAATCGATCATCGCTCGGACATCTTCTCGTTCGGCTGCATTCTGTTTGAAGCCGCCACGCGACATCGGCCCTTCGCGGGGAAAGACGCGCTCGATTCGCTGCACAACATCGTGCACGCTCCGGCCCCCGCCATTAAAGATTTGAATCCAATTGCGCCAGACGAACTGCAACGAATTGTCCGTCGCTGTCTGGCGAAGGATCCGGACAAGCGTTATCAATCGATCAAGGAAGTGGCAATCGAAATCGAAGAGTTGCGCGATGAACTGAAGAGTTCGGCTGCACCGCTCAGTCCTCCCCGCTCTGCCGGGAGTAGCGCGGCTGTCACAAACGAAGCGATTGCATCAACTGGCGCGGTGCAGGCCGCGCTCGTCTCGTCACAGATTTCGGTGCCCACCGTCTCGAGCGCGCAAGTGCTCGCCTCCGAAATCAAACGTCACAAAGGCACGGCAGTTATTATCGGCTCGGTTGCAGTGCTGCTCGTCGCTGCTGCCGTGTTTGGGGCCTACAAGCTCATTGGGACGCGTAGCTCAAAGACATTCGCCGACCAAATGAAAGTCGCTCGGCTCACCACCTCCGGCAAAGTCGCAGACATCGCTATGTCGCCCGACGGCAAGTACGTCGCTTACGTGATCGAAGACGCGGGCCGGCGCAGCATTCGTCTGCGGCAGACGGCGACAGCCAGCGACGTCGAGATTGTTGCGCCCGACGAGATCCGGATCCAGGCAATGAGTTTCACGCCCGACGGCGTCTATCTTTATTACCTCAAGTACGTGCAGAACCTGGGAACGCTCTATCAAGTCCCGGCGCTCGGCGGACCGCCCAAAAAGATCGTCGTCGACGCTGACGGTGGCGCCGCGATTTCGCCCGACGGGAAACAGATCGCTTTCATTCATGAAAGCCAGCACGAGTCGGCGATGATGGTTTCAAATGCCGACGGATCGAATCAGCAAGAGCTCGTTCAGCTACAGGATAGCGAAGGATTTTTTTGGGAAGAGGCGGCGCCGTCATGGTCGGCGGATGGAAAAACCATCGCTTGCGCTTTCGTGCTTCACGAACAAGAGAAAACGCGTCTGAAGTTGATGGGCATCAGCGTTAAGGATGGAACGAGGCGACCGCTCAGCGATCAGAATTGGTCTCTGGTGACCGGAATCCAATGGCTGCCGGACGGCAATCTAATCGTCAGCGGAAACCAGAAGTCCGAAACAGAATTTGCGAATATACAACTTTGGCTGATCGCGCCGAACAATCCGCCCCAGCGTCTGACTAACGATCTGAACGATTACTTCCGCGTAAGCGCCACGGCTTCGGGCGACGCCTTGGTAACCTTGCAGAACACCGTCGTGGCGAATCTCTGGATTGCGCCGAACAACGACACCACGCGCGCCGCGCAGGTCGCGCCCGCGTCTCAGGTTTTTAATGGCATCAGGTGGACTCCCGACGGTAATTTCGTTTACTGCTCGAGGGCCGGTGGAAAATTCGACATCTGGACCATGAATGCAAACGGCACAAATCAGAAACAGGTGTCCTCCGGCGAAGGCGCAAAATACTGGCCGCAGATGACCCCCGACGGCCGATACATAGTCTTCCTCATGAACCGTGGCGGAAATTCAAACATCTGGAGAATGGATGCGGACGGCAGCAACTTGAAGCAGTTGACGAATAGCCAGGAAGAATTCGGCATCAACCTTTCGCCGGACGGCAAATGGATCATTTACGCCAAGACTGAAAACAACCTGCAGTCGATTTGGAAAGTCTCGATCGATGGCGGCACGCCCGTGCAATTGACGACCACCGCATCGTACGCGTCCACCCTCTCACCCCGCGACGGCTCGATTGCCTACATCTTCACCGACACGGCAGCGAACCTGCGACGCAAAGTTTCGATCACGGGGCCCGATGGCGGCACACCTTCGAAGACCTTCGCCCTGCCGCCGACGGCAGAACGGATAACTCACATGGAGTTCACACCCGACGGGCGTGCGCTCGCATTTCTCGACTCGCGCGGCGGCGGCGCGAACATTTGGACGATTGCGCTCGACGGAAATGGTGAAGCGAAACGCTTGACCGACTTCAAGACCGAACAGATTTTCGATTTCGCGTGGTCAGCAGATGGTAAACAACTCGCGGTCATTCGCGGCTCATGGATTGAGGACGCTGTGCTCATGACGCAAGAGAAGTAATGCTTTGCCGAAGGCAAAATTTGCCGCTATGAAATCCGCTGACCGAAACTAAGCGCCTCACGAGACGGTTCCAGTGACTCGAAATCTCAAGATGATCAGATTGGTGAGTGTGGTCTGTCTGCTGCTGTGGGCGTGGTGTTCCATCGGCGCGCAGCAGGACCTGACCCGCTACGTCGATCCTTTCATCGGCACTGGCGGACACGGCCACACATTTCCCGGCGCGTCCGTGCCGTTCGGCATGGTCCAACTCAGTCCCGACACGCGTCTGAGCGGCTGGGATGGCTGCTCGGGCTATCATTATTCAGATTCGATCATCTACGGATTCAGTCACACGCACCTGAGCGGCACCGGCATCTCCGATTACGGCGATATTCTGTTGATGCCGACAGTCGCTGAAGTCTCGTTGACTGAGCGAAACTACGCCGCCGGCTTCAGCCACGGCAACGAAACCGCCCGCGCCGGTTACTATTCGGTCAAACTCGACAATGACATTCTGGTTGAATTAACGACGACGCTGCGCGCCGGATTTCATCGATACACTTATCCGCAGTCCCAAACTCGGAATATTGTTCTGGATCTAACACACCGCGATCGAGTGCTCGATTCATATCTTCGAGTCGTGGATGGAACGCACATCGAAGGCTACCGTCGTTCGTCCAGTTGGGCCAAAGATCAAATTGTCTATTTCGTCGCCGAGTTCTCTCAGCCGTTGCGCGACAAGTCAATTTTCCAAGACGATCGCATCAT
>CBFHBI010000079.1:0-8250 GCA_965653755.1 uncultured Blastocatellia bacterium | reverse complement strand
GAATCTTGGGAGCGGCGCTGGTTTGCCGCCCGATGGTGAACAACAATTCTCCTGCCGCGTTGGTTTCGATCACATAATCGAGAGCGTTGTATTGAAAGATCATCGGCGCCGTTTCGCGCCCAAACAGGGCTTCACACAACTTCCGATTTTCATGGCCCAGGCGGCGTAACGCGATAGTCAGTTCCGTCTCGACGCCGATGTTGATTTCCAGGTCTGAGGCGCCATAAGACGAAATCACGGTGCGGAAGTAGTTGAGCAGATATCCCCGCAGACCCTCTGAGATTCCTTCGCCGCCGACGATCAAATCGAGACGGTATTGAGCCAGATCGATTTTCGTGCTGTCGACGAACTGCTTCACAAAAGGCGGATAGCCAAATATGAGATAACGATAAGCGGGGCCGAACAATTCCAGTGTGTTCTCGAGTTTCTTCTGATCGGGACCAATCGATTTCAGGATACCTACATCGACCAGCGACATCGAGACGTTCATGCCCGTGGCCCAGGGGCCAAGCGCAAAACAATTCAGCAACATGCAACCCTCATCACGATAAATGAGTTGATAATTGAGTTGCAGGATGTGCTTCACGTCTGCGCGTTCTTCAGCACTGCGCACCCAGTTGTTCGGCACGCCTGACGATCCAGACGATTCATCGATGACAACACCAGTGGCGGGTATCCGACCGTCGTAGCAACGCTCTTCAATCGTAAATTTCTTGACGTAATTTTCCTTGGTCGTGACCGGCAGAGCCGACAACTTCCAACGTCCGCGCGAACTAAAATCCTCTGATTTCAGAAATTCACGATAGGCGGGACAGCGGCCTGACGCTTTCAGATAGACGGCATGTGCCCGCAGCATTCCGATTCGCGCCAGCAGCGGTTGTAGCGCGCCGGCGCTCAGCAGCGCATAGCTGCGCGGATTGATACTGATGATCTGACGAACGCACCACAGTAGCCAAAGCGTAAACCAGATCGTGATTCGATCAATCAATCAGAACCTCCTCGACCGGGCGACGGTAGCTCTTGGGAGGCTCGTCCGAAAAACCGATTTTGAAAACCAGCCAAATGTCCGGAATCTTGGTTTCGGCGAGCATCCAGTTCGCTGCGTCTTTGTTCGTGACCAGATTTCCGTAAGGATGGATGTAGAGATCCCGCCTGGCCGTCTCGAGCCAGAACCGCATGAGAAAGCGGCCGGTCTGGATGGCATCGGCCGGCTGCCAGAAAGGACCCGCGAGAATCCCAATCGTAGGGACGATGCCGGTTTGCGTTCGATACTTTCGCGCGAACAGCTGTCGCAATCCGGGTATCAGGAGCATTTGCGGCAGATGCGCGGTGAGCCAGTAGGTGAATCGCGAAGTGTTCATGCACCGATAATCCAAACCGTCGCGATGTTTCTGAGACGAGCGATCTGTAAAGCGAAACCATGAGGTTATTTCGTCGCGGTAATCAGGCGTGTTCAGATCGTGAAACAGCGCACGCGTATCCTGCTCAAGTATCCGCTCGATCACGCGAGCATCTGTAATCTCCTCGTAACGTTGATGCCAGAGCGCGGCCAAATCCTGCAAAGCCGTGGTGGCGTCTTGAGGAACGGCCGCCGGCGTTAGCGAGATACGCGACGTGCGTCGTTTGCGAAACATGGCCCAGTCGAATCCAAATGGCAGCACGCTTTCATCCCGCACTAAGCGCAAGCGAGCGAACGGCAGAAAAACCTGCTCGCGCGCGGCGAGGATTTGCGCCGGGTACCACTCTGGTTCATGATGCAACTCGTAATCGACGCGGTATTGTTTCTCGGCCGCGAACAGCGAAAGCGCCTCGATAAACAGTCCCATCGTGAGAATAATGAAGCTGGCCGTCGGGTCTTCTTTGGGCAGCGTTCGCTTCGAATCGATCAGCAGATCGGACTCAAGCTCATTCATGACGCGAATGCGCCACGGTTGGACATTGTGAGGTGATGGTGCATGAATTGCGGTCTCAAGCAGTTCTGCCCAGACACTCATCGCCGCTCATTGTAACGTAGGGTTGCGAATCTGTGCTTGTTAATTTCGTTTGAGCGCAATCTTGACTTCAATTCAGAAGTGGACTAAAACTCCGACAGTCTAAATCAATTCAAGGCATGCTGGCGCTACCTTCCCTGAGCGTAGTGTCGCATTAAGTTCACAAGAAGAAGGAGTAACGACAATGGCTTTACGCTTAGGAGATACCGCGCCGAATTTTACGGCCGAGACGACAGAGGGCACGATCGATTTTCATCAATGGCTGGGCGACAGTTGGGGGATTCTATTTTCGCATCCGAAGGATTTCACTCCGGTGTGCACGACCGAGCTGGGTTACGTCGCCAGCATCAAACCTGAGTTCGACAAGCGCAACGTGAAGGTCATCGGCCTCAGCGTCGATCCGGTCGCCGACCACACGCGCTGGTCAAGCGACATTCAGGACGCGACCGGTCATGCGCCTAACTATCCGATGATTGGCGATACCGATCTTGCGGTGGCCAAACTCTACGACCTGCTCCCGGCGGCAACCGGCGGCACATCGCAAGGTCGCACTGCGGCAGATAATCTGACGGTGCGCAACGTGTTCGTGATCGGCCCGGACAAAAAGATCAAGTTGATGATCGTCTATCCGATGGCTACCGGCCGAAATTTCGACGAGATTCTGCGCGTGATCGATTCGATTCAATTGACCGCAAACTATAGCGTCGCGACGCCCGCGAATTGGAAAGACGGCGACGACGTAATCATCGTCCCGGCAGTCAATGACGAAGCCGCGAAGGAAAAGTTCCCGGGTGGCTGGAAGACTGTCAAGCCCTATCTGCGCGTCGTGCCGCAACCGAACAAGCAGACAAAAGCCGAGGGCGCGTAAACCCGTGTGAGGTTTAATTATCTGAGGCGCAGGATTTAATTCCTGCGCCTGTTCTTTCTGCGAGCGCAAATTGTTAATTTGCGTTTGCCGAAGGAAAGGCCGATCTGATTTGACCGACGCAAATTAACAATTTGCGTTACTTGTTTATGAGAGCCGTCGTTACCACTGCCGCCGGAAATATTTCCGTCATGAAAGTCGAGGAGCGTTCCGACCCGCAACCTAAAGCAGGCGAAGTCGTGGTTCGTGTCGCAGCGGCCGGCTTGAATTTTGCCGACATCCTCGCCCGCCAAGGGTTGTATCCGGATGGGCCAGCGAAGCCTTGCGTCATGGGATATGAGGTTTCCGGAACAGTTGCGGCGGTTGGCGAACACGTCGATCCGAGCTTGATGGGCCGCGCAGTAATCGCCATGACACGCTTTGGCGGTCAAGCTGAACTGGTCGCGGTGCCCGCAACTCAAATTTTCGATAAGCCTGATCACCTGACGTTCACAGAAGCGGCGGCGATTCCGGTCAATTATCTTACCGCCTGGGGATTGCTGGTCGCGATGGGCGGGCTGAAAAAAGATGAGGCAGTGCTGATTCACAACGCCGGAGGAGGTGTCGGCCTCGCAGCGTTGGATATCGCGAAGCACCTCGGCGCAAAAACTTTCGGCACCGCCAGTCCGAACAAGCACGAGTTCTTGCGCGCTCGTGGTTTGGATCATCCAATCGATTATCGCAATCAGGATTGGCTGCAGGAGCTAATGTCATTAACGGATAATCGCGGCGTAGAGTTGGTAATCGATCCGCTGGGTGGACCGAATTGGAAGAAAAGCTATCGCGCCCTGCGCGCCACCGGCCGCATGGGCGTGTTCGGGATGTCAGTCGCATCGGCGTCGGGCCTCGCCGGCAAATGGCGGGCACTCAAAGCCATTCTCTCGATGCCGCGTTTCAACCCGATCGGTTTGATGAATCGGAACAGGGCCGTCTTTGGTTTGAACCTCGGGCATATGTGGGGCGAAGGCGAAAAGGTCGCCGGCTGGATGCGCGAAATCATGCGCGGCGTCGCGGAAGGCTGGGTAAAACCACACGTCGATCGCACTTTTCGCTTCGAAGAGATTCAAGCAGCACATTCCCATATCGAGCAGCGCAGGAACATCGGAAAGGTCGTCCTGGTGCCTTGACTTGAAATCTTGCCGACATTGAGCCGGGTTGTTAATCTGTCGCATATGGGTCTAACTCACGTCACAGTGAAGATTCGATCTTTAGCCGCCGGCTACGAAGACGAATTCCTGGTGGACACTGGCGCTACTGATTCGCTCGCGCCGGCTGCAGAACTGCAGAAGATTGGAATTCAACCGGCGGGAATGACCGTGTACGAGTTAGCTGATGGGTCGGTGGCGGAGTGCCAGTTCGGGTTGGCGGAAATCAGTTTTATGGGGGAAGTGACCGCCGGCCGGATTATCTTCGGACCAGACGAAGCCGAACCTCTGCTCGGAGTGACCGCACTCGAATCAGTCGGTATTACCATCGATCCAGCAAATCGTACTCTCAAACGTTTACCGGCGATTCCCTTAAAATAATGAAAGCTGCTTCGCAGACCATCGCCGGCTTTCGGCCCGCGACTTTATGACTCAAAGTACTTGACGTAGCAAGTTAATGGTCTTATGATTTCCCTCAGAATGCCTGCCCTGCGAAAAGTTGATGAGCCGCCGGCCCTTCACGATCGAGCGATGGACAATCTGCGTTACATCCGCGAGACCATGGAACGCGCCTCGGCGTTCACCGCTGTGCCGGGCTGGGGGCAGGTAGCCATTGGCGCGAGTGCGATCGCGGCTGCTTACATCGCTGCACATCAGGCAACGGCGCGCGCGTGGCTGGGCGCCTGGTTGGCGGAGGCAATCATTTCATTACTAATCGCGGGCTGGCTCATGGATCGGAAGGCGCGCAAACTGGGTGTGCCGTTGTTCTCCGGTCCGGGCCGCAAGGTGGTATTCAGCTTATCGCCGCCGATGATTGTCGGCGCGATGTTAACCGTGGTGCTGTTTCGCGCTGGTTTGTTGAAGGCGATTCCCGGCATGTGGCTGCTGCTCTATGGCACGGGCGTGGTCACCGGCGGAATGTTTTCGGTGAGCGTGGTGCCCGTAATGGGCATTTGCTTTATGGCACTTGGAGCGATAGGCATCTTCCTGCCAACGCTGTCGGGCGACTGGTTGATGGCGATCGGGTTTGGCGGTTTGCATATAGTTTTCGGCAGCGTCATCGCGAGGAGATACGGTGGCTAGAAACGCCGCGCTGAAGCGCGAAGCACACAAGACACATTCCGCGAAGCAAAAGCTGCGCGGCGTTCATGGCGGCGCACCAGAAACTGCACACGAAATTGATCGCATGATTCACGAGCGCCTGCGGCTGGGAATAATCAGCGCTTTGGCCGCGAACGAATCGCTCACCTTCAATGAACTAAAACATCTGGTGAAGACCACCGACGGAAATCTCAGCGTGCATGCGCGCAAGTTGGAAGATGCCGGTTACGTCAGTTGTACGAAATCGTTCGAAGGCCGCACACCAAAGACCGAATATAGGTTAACGGCTGGCGGCCGGCGGGCACTGGAGCGTTATTTGGATCACATGGAAGCTTTAATCGGCCGCATGAGAAGCAGTTAAAAATTTTTCTACTGATGCTTTATGAATCAAAGTACTCTGCGCGATTGTTAATGAGCAGTCGGAAACAGCGTCTTTTATATGCAGATGACTTTTTCAACTTTTGAGGTCACGCGTGGCTAAGCTTTCGAGATCGATCAAACGAGTGAAGCTGATGCTTCCGGCATTGACTGAAGCGACCAGTCCGTATTGGCGGCCGATCAAGTATTCGCTGTTTCCGCCGCTGGGCCTCGCGACGCTCGCGGCCTACCTCGACCCTGACTTGAATATTTCTTTGCAGGACGAACATGTCGAGAAGCTAAATCTTGACGACGATCCCGATCTGGTCATCATCCAGGTGTACATCACCAATGCTTACCGCGCGTATCGCCTCGCCGACCATTATCGTCGCCGCGGTGCTTACGTCGCGCTGGGCGGATTGCATGTGACCTCGCTGCCAGAGGAAGCCTCGCAACATGCCGACACGATTTTTCTAGGGCCCGGCGAGCATACGTGTCCGCAATTTCTGCGCGACTTGGCGTCGGGAGTGCCGAGGCCCAGATATGAGTCTGCCGTTCGCACCTTGCAAGGACTGCCGCCGATTCGTCGCGATCTAATTCAGCGACATCGCTATCTCGTGCCGAATTCGATTGTCGTCTCGCGTGGCTGCCCGCATCACTGCACCTTCTGTTACAAGGACGGTTTCTTTGCGGGCGGGCGCGGGTTTTACACGCAACTGGTCGATGATGCGCTGGCGGAGATCGCGCGGCTGCCCGGGCGGCACCTATACTTTCTGGACGATCACCTTTTCGGAAATCCGCGGTTTGCCCGCGAACTGTTTCAAGGGATGCGGGGAATGAATCGCGTCTTTCAGGGCGCGGCCACGGTCGATTCAATTTTGCGCGACGATTTGATCGAGGAAGCCGCGCGTGCCGGGCTGCGCAGCCTGTTCGTAGGTTTCGAAACGCTTTCCGATAACAGCCTGCAAGCCGCGAATAAGAGGCAGAACCTCGGGCGCAGTTATCGTGAAGTCGTCCGGCGTCTGGACAGCCTCGGCATCATGATCAATGGCAGTTTTGTTTTTGGTTTAGACGGCGAAGACAATTCCGTGTTTGCGCGCACGGTTGATTGGGCCGTTGAAGCGGGAATCACGACCGCGACGTTTCACATTCTCACGCCTTATCCCGGCACGGCGCTTTATGCTGACATGCAGAAGCAAAATCGAATGACGACGGACAATTGGGATCTCTACGACACGCGTCACGTGGTTTATCGTCCAATCGGTTTGCCACCCGGCGAATTGAAGCGCGGTTACGATTGGGCTTATGAAGCATTCTATCGTTGGAGTTCGATCTTCAAGGCCGCCTCAGCGCACGCAACTGCAAAGCATTCGCTCAAACACTTTGCCTACAGCGCCGGCTGGAAAAAATTCGAACGCGCATGGGACCTGGTAATTCGACTGAAGCAACTGTCGCAGATGCGGCCAGTGCTCGAGGCGGTGCTTTCATCGACACGTTCCAATCGAGCTTCTGCGAATCAATCACCACACAGCGACAGGTCTCTTCACAACGGCCAACTGTGGGAAGCCTCATGGCCGCGGATGAAGACCGAGCCGAAAATAACTCTACCTTAAACAGTCATGTTTAATCCGATCAATTATTATCCAGCTACGTTTCCGATCGAGCGGAGGAAGCCATTCATGATCAAGCGAATTGCAGCAATCACTTTTATCTTTTTGTGTACGGCGGTGGCCTGGGCCATTCTCGGCGCCACGATTTTTCAGCGCACGTACGACTCCGGCAGTTCTTCCGCGGGGCGCGTCGAATCGACCTGGGGTGCGCCGCAAACTCAGTCGCCGCCTCAGGCATTCTTCGAGCAGCAAGTGCCGAAGAAGGAAATCAAAATGATCGACGGCAAGATGATTGAGACCATCACGCAGGATACGACTTCGACTCAGCTGCCGCTGGAAAGCAGTCAAATCAATGTCGATCTGAATCTCGAGCATCGACAGAAAGGTTTGCTCTGGTACAGCACTTACAAAGTAGGATTCGACGGCGCTTACTCGTTTCGTAACACCAGCGACAAAGATCAGAACGTGACGTTTCGCCTCGACTTTCCGACAGCGCAAGCGATTTACGATGATCTCATCTTTACGGTCGATGGTGCGGCGGTGCCTTTGACTAATGGCAAGAACAGCGCCAGCGGGACCGTCGTCGTGAAGGCCAAGAGCGCAGCGCTGCTCAACGTCGGATACAAGTCTCAGGGATTGAACGACTGGCGCTACAACTTCGCCGCGCAGACTCGAAACGACAACGGGCAAGCGGCTGGCGACGTGGCGCAGGGTCGGGAATTCTCTTTAACGATGACGACGAATTTCAAGAACATCGATTTTCCCGACAACACCTTATCTCCGACAAATAAGACCGAGACTTCCATTGGCTGGAAGCTCGCATGGAATTTCAAGAACCTGGTTTCGGGTTATCAAATCGCGATGACGATGCCGGAGAAGTTGCAGCCAGGACCGCTTGCCGGCCGTATCAGCTTCTTTGCGCCGGTATCGTTGTTCTTCTTTTTCTTCTTGATGCTGATCATCACGACGATGCGCGGCATCGACCTGCACCCGATGAACTACTTCTTTCTGGCGGCGGCGTTCTTCTCGTTTCATCTGCTGCTCGCGTACCTGGTCGATCACGTTTCGATCCATTTGGCGTTTGCGATCTGCTCGGCAGTTTCGATCTTTCTGGTCGTCTCGTATCTGCGGCTGGTGGTCGG
>CBFHBI010000078.1:0-8257 GCA_965653755.1 uncultured Blastocatellia bacterium | reverse complement strand
TCACCACGCCTGCCGAACCGCTCGCGCCAGGCATCAATCGCTTGCTGCCGGCAGAATGCGTGCCAAGCTGTTTCGGCAAATTCGCCTTTCTTTGTGGGCAGAATCTGGAGTATTTTCACCAGCGCGTCTTGAAGGACATCTTCGTGATTGTGATCTCCCACGGCCCTGCGACGCGCCTCGGCCATCAGTGGACGGAAATATTCCCACGTCTTGCCTGTCTGCCTGAGCAAACGCCTGAGCGTAGGATCATACGCCGATGACTTGGGCGGCAATTGCCTAAGCGCGCGTGCTAGTACTTCTGGCGGAAGCTCTCGCGTTTTCGCGCTTGATATATGGGCGACATAATCGTCTGAACCAAGCGGCGGAAGTGCCTGAAATATCTCGTCAATCCGGCGTTTGTCATTGCCAGCCGCCATGTTGTTCGTGCTACTGTTTTTAGACATTCATAACTTTCCTCGCGGCCCTTTATCCCTCCAATAAGTATAACGGCCAAGCCGCGAATTTTGGGCGATCACCCAAAAGTAGTTATTAGCTCATACTTCGAGCTACGGCCACTTTCACGATTTTGGGTTGTCCCTTGCCGGGCAATTCTTGAAGCTGCCCAGCAAGGGGTAGCAGAGAGAAGGGTTAGCGCCCTTCCGAGTTAAGTCGCGCACAATGTGCACACAGCCGACGATTGCCAGTTCCGTGACGCAGATTGCGGTCTTCGATGTTGTTGCGCTCCGTGCATTGGTTGTTGTTGTGATACACCTCGCGCCCCGGCTCTACCGAATAAGTAGGATTGACTCTCATAGTTGTGGTCTGTCCTGGCGGAAATCCCTGGTTTACGGGAAGCGACTAGGCGTGTTATCTTGCGGTCTGGTTAGATGTAACACGTTGGCCGCCTTCCTGTCTCGCCGTTCCGCTAAGACACGAGACAGGTTGGCGGTCGTCGCTTGTACGGTTAACTTCCGGACAGTGCTTCTCTTAGAATTAAGCCACCCACCGCGCCAATGATCACAGCAGCCGCGACATTTAGAAGTGGCTGCCAGTTTGACGGAGCAGACTCATCAATTCGCGCGAGCGTTTTCAGAGCTGCCCCAGCGGGTGGCGAAACTTCACTGACGGCAAACTCAGCTAATGGAAACCACACTGCATGAAAGAGATCGCCCTTGTTAACGACGGGCATGTTGCACCCTGAGCAGTACCCATTCACGCCATCATGTTCGATGTACGATTGACGTAGGCAAAATGTGCAATACCAAATGTCGCGCATAGTATTATTTGGCCTTTCTTTTCCTTCGCTCACACCGGAGTGATTTCAGAACCGTCTTTCGCTTCAGTCAGGCATAAAGATCCACTGCCAAACGGCAGTTCAGGGTGATCAACTGCCTGCTCTGGTTGAATGAACGTGACCGACGGTATGAGCAGTTTTGGATATGGGGACCGTCCCGTTACAGAGGCGACGATCTCCCGCGCACAAGAATAGAGAACGGCTGGTCCGTTTACGCGCGCGAGTCTTTCCGCATGTTCTGGCGGATAATTCTCATGAACAACGAAGTACCCTACCAGCGTCGTTTCCACCTGATACGGGACGTCACTTTCGGGCATATCCGACAATCCCAAGTTCACCTCGAACCGCCAACGCGATGGGCGCTCGGGATCTTGCTCCGCTGAGACTACGCCAATCTTAATTTGCGGTGCGGCGAAATGTTCGGGTGATACTCTACCCCGGTCGTAACCTTCATTAAGATTAAAGCGAAGCCCTTTCAGAAAATACCGATCAAGCTGCAAGGGGCTCATCATCGGCTGGTACAGTGCATTCATAAGTTATCCCTTCACCATTGCCCGAAACTGGTTGAAACTGTTCCGGGTCATTCGTTCCTCCTAATAGTTTGGTATGGACTGTAGTTATTGGTTCTACAGTTTGTAGTCTATTAACAGGCTCTACAGCAATCTTCAATCCCAATACGTAGAGCACTGAAAACAAACTCGTCAGTCGCGGGTTTCCCTGATCCGATAGCATCCTATAGACGTTCTCACGGTTCAGTCTTGCTTCCGCTGCTACCTTTCCTAAGCCTTGTGCGTCCGCTACATCTCGAAGGGCCATAAGGAAAGTTGGTACATCGTTCTCTTATATCGCGGCATTCACATAATCCGCGATATCCTCCGCTCCCTGGAGTCTTTCGTATAGGTGCTGCTTGAAACTTTTAGTTCGTCGCATGGCTTGCAACCATTTCCTTTCTTGATCGTGTTTGAAGGTAGTCCGCCCAATACTCCTTCGCTTGGGCAATGTCGGCCAGTTGCGTTGATTTATCACCCGCGCAAAGGAGGACGACCAAACTGGCTCCCATCTGCCCAACGTAGATTCGATACCCAGGTCCGCAAGGGACAATGAGTTCTACTACGCCCGCACCCACAGGCTTGCAGTCACCCATGTTCCCTTCTTCCACACGTGAAATCCGAACTTTAATCTTCGCTTGCGCGCGGCGATCCTTCAGGCGATCGAACCAGTTCTCGTAAGGGCATTCGCCGCTATCAGTCTCGTAAATTTCAACGCGTTTGGGCCGAGTTTCCATCCAAACGGGATAGTAGCTTATAAGCTACAGTGTTGCAAGCTGTCAAGTTACCCTTGAAAATAGTGGAAGGCGTCATGTCGGATCACGTTCGGCTTACGTTCGCGTCCAGGTTAGCCAGAGATTCTCAGCAACGCTTTCTGAAACCTTCCTTGGCTACCGAAGTCATAGGATTCGATGGGTCATCGAGGCGCGGTATGTGAAATCGCTAAGTCTCTAACTTTCAACGGGTTGTCGCCAATGTATGCCGTATACGTAAGGCCCGCGGGACCACTGTCGAAGTGTAAGTGAAGCGGTTTTAAACGAACGAGGTAACAGCCGCCGCGGACCTCGCGGCGGTTTTACTTTCAAGACATGGTCAAAGGGTGAAGAATGACTGAACAACGATCACAAATGGCGGAGCGCTTTGTTGAGACCTTTGCGGGCGTTCCTTTGACGGCAGAGTGCGTTTACAGAAGTCCTCAGTTCCTTGATAAAGGAACGCAAAAAGAAGTATGCGACTTTCTCATCGTGCTTCGGGACGAGGCAATTCTCATCTCGATGAAGTCGCAAGAAGATCCCGCCCAAAGATCGGGTACGAAGTTGCAGCGATGGGTTGTGAAAAATGCTGGCGGGGCTCTAGCGCAGGCTAAAGGGGCATTGCGAACAATCATCAGCAGGAAGTTCTGGTGTCAACACCCGCGCGGTGGGCGCGTTGACTTTGAACCAAACGCGTTGCGTATTAAGCATGTCATCGTGGCGACGGAAATCTTCGCGGAGCGCGAGACCCTGCCCGCGACGATTGAGCTGGAAATTAATGGGAATCCTGTTTCGTATCTCGGCTTAAATGACACTTGTAATCTCATAAACGAATTAAGAACCTTTCCCGACATTGATGACTACTTAAAGGCGCGCCGGACATTGTCGACGGCTACATTGCGAACTGTCGGCGAAGAAAAGTCGCTCTTCGAGTATTACCTGCTGAATCATCGAATGTTCGCCGGATGCGCCGGACACGATGATGCGCGCATTGTAGCTGCGTCTAAGTACTCCGATATCGAAGTGTATAACTACTTCAAACCGTTGCGTGATCGTTTCGCGGGATATGTGGAGTGCGTATCCGACCGATTAGCGACTCGATTGAGCGATCATGATAAGAATCTCGATCCTGAGATCGCAAGATTCTACGACGATCCTCGGAATAGGAAGAATTACCGATTAATGCAAGAGGAATTGTGCGACCTTCGATTGTCTGAGCGCGAAAACCTGGGAATGCAACTGCACAGGCTTCGAGAAAAGATTGAGAGCAGTAAAGAAAGGGAATGCATGACCTATGGCGCGGTGTATGTGGATTCGAAGCCGGACTTTGTGTATGTTGTTATATCAGCGCGCGGCGTTGAACGCATCGAACTAATTAAGAGAGCGACATTACTGTTGAGCGGAGCGATGATGCAGTACAGGAAGGTAAGAGGGATGGCAATCGCTGACCGAGATGGAAAGAGTTTCGAAGTTCAGTTACGAGTTGGTGGCCCGCCGGAATCGGTTGGGAAGCAATTAGCAGAAATGTATTTCGCTAACCTTCGGATCACCGATATCGTCTGCACTTGACTTGAGTAGTGGTCTTCCAGTGCAGCTTATTCTTATGACGACCAGCCCGCGTCACCGGACAATAGCCAACCAGTCACTGTTAAGCTAAAGTTCGACAATTGAATTCGTAGTCCATCCCGACGCGCCGGACTTAACCTGTCGCCGCTAAAGCCAGATCGGCTGATTGTTGGGGGACGCTTAGCTGAATAAAGCAGAGGTCAGAGATCAGAGGTTGGAGGTCAGAATTAAGCAATTCTGGAGGCGAGTGAATCTTTCATAAGACTCGGGCATTTGTTATCCTCACCGCATGAGTTCCAATCTCGATCAGCTCACAGCCGATGCGATGAAACTCCCGCTGAGAGATCGTGTGCAGCTTGCGCAACGTCTCGTGTCGACGCTCGATGACGAAGTTGAGACGGGCGCAGAGGAGTTGTGGTTCGCTGAGGCTGATCGGCGGCTTGAAGAACTTCGCAGCGGGAAAGTTCAAGGAATCGATGCCGATGAAGCATTTCGAACTGCGCGTGAAGCTCTCAAGCGATGAGAGTCGTTTTCCATCCTGAAGCACATGCCGAGATGATCGAGCAGGCGCAATACTACGAAGGCAAATCTGAAAGACTCGGTTCTGACTTCCTCGATGCGGTTGAAGAAACTATCCGAAGGATCTCCAGGTCACCGAACGCTGGCGCGATTGATCGAGCGAACATTCGGAAGCGCTTCGTGTCGGGTTTTCCATTTACAATTCTTTACGAAGTGCAGCCGGATCGAATCTATATCGCCGCTGTGATGAATCAGCATCGACGGCCAGGTTATTGGTTGGGGCGCGTCAAATAACTGTTCTGAATCTGTCGCCGACTAAAGCCGGTTCGGCTGATTGTTGGGGGGGCGCTTACCCAGGCTTGAAAGCCGGGGCTATTTTCAATCGTCCGCTGACGCGGACGAAGGCGCCGTCACTCACAGCCGACCTACGCTCCGCTGACGCCGACGATTCACGCTCGCACAGCTCCGCGTGCGAAGCCTCATAATGCTCGGCAAGGATGTTGACACAGGCTGAGGGCGCGGATAGATTCCTCTCGCTACTCGAAATATCACCGCAGAACTTGAATAGGCAATTCCTCGCGCTGTGAAAGGAGATTGCGATGCAAGGTGTCTACGCTCGTCTCATTCTTTCGTTTCTGATAATTGCTTCTGTGATCGCGCTGGCGGCGTGTACCGGTCCGCCGGGACCGCCGGGACCGCCGGGACCTCCGGGCTCTGGTTCGGGTGGCGGCCCTCCGTACGTTTGGATGTGCACGCCGTCAAGTTTCCCGAACGTCGCCGGCAGTTCGCGCGAAGACCTTTACGTAATTAACGGAAGCGCGTCAACCGCAAACATCGCGGTCAACATACTCGACCGAGACGGCAACAATCTGACAGGACACACGATTCCGGGAGTGAGTCCGAGTTCTACATATCCCGGCGAGGCGGGCGCCAGTACGGTGAGTCTGGCTGCGGCACACACGCGAAATCTCAACTGGTCCATGCCGACGACCGGTGGGCCGGGATTCGATGGTTTCACCGATGTAGGAGTCAGCGTGAGGGTGACTTCGGATCAGCCAATCGTCGTGGGAATGAACTTCGGCTTCAGCGGACAAATTCCGAGACAGTGCGGCCTGTTGCCGAAGTAATCGGATCACAAGCAGAGAAAGGTTCCTCGTGACCGGGCTGCTTAATCTGTCGCCCGCTAAAGCTGGCTCTCATATTCACCGTTTACCCGGCTTGAGAGCCTGGGCGATTTTCGATTGTGCGCTGACGCGGACGAACATCCTTCAGGCTGGCTTTTATGACGCGTGAAGCGCGTCGATATTCTCACCGCCTCCTGAACAATTTCGCGCGACCAACGATCACCCCAATCGATTAAACCACATCGATTGGGGACCCCGATTCGAGGTCGCGCGTCAAAAACATAAATAACCTGATCCAGGCGCTGCGCGACCGGCGGTCGCTTGCACCTGGCTATTGTCTTTTGCCCCATCGCCCAACCCACGCGAGATGCTCGCGCGGGGACCCCGGAAAGGGCTGCTTTAAGGACGCGCTGTGCGCGCCGATTTGCATAGACTTAGTTTATGCGGGGCGGCCGAAATCTTTCACCCGTGGCTATTTGTCTTGCGCGCCTTCGACGCTTTGAGTTGTCGCCTACGTGCAGCTCCTTCATTGATTTGCTTTCTATGTCGGAATAATATGCGCTCGCCTCTGAGCTATCCATCACCAAGTACGATCAGCCGAGTCCCAGTCACTAGTAATTGGAAGGAGTCCGCTCATGAATTCACGAAAGCTTTTTATGATTCTTATTTGCGGCGCAACGCTGATGAGTCCGGTGGTTGTTCGCGCGCAACGTCAGGTCGAGATCCCGCAGGACGTCGTCAAACAGATTCGCCAACGTCCCAAGCGGATTCCTGCCAAGCCACTCAACGTGATGTTCAAGGACATCGTTGCGGAATTGGACAACCAGCCGGACGTCGATCTCAGACCGAAGATTAGCCAGATGGGAATCTCGATCAGAAGTCAGGGCGACCGGGGAACGTGTTCAGTTTTTGCGCTCACGTTTTTGCTGGAATACATGTACGCGTGGAGAGAGAACTACCACAATCCGGATTTTTCGGAAGAGTACTTGAACTATGCGAGCAATCTGGCGATTGGACAATATGACGATGGTGGATTCTTCGACGCGCTCGATCTTGGTTATCAGAAGTACGGCATCGTCAATGAATCACTGGCGCCGTATCACAGCAGTTACAATCCGCCTTATGTGGCGCCCCCGCGTTTGATGAGGATTGGTGAGGGAATCGAGCCGCGCTTCAAGGCGCACTTCATCAAGCCCTGGAACAATCAGACGGGATTGACCGCGAGCGAGTTGAAGGATATCGAGCAGGCGCTGAACGGTGAACGTCCGGTAGCCACCGGCGTTCGTTGGCCCAACAACTTCCAAACCGAAACGATCCACGGAATCGAATTGATGAAGACGCCACCGCCGAGTGGTGTCTTTGACGGTCATTCAATCGATCTCGTGGGTTACAAAGCTTCCAGACTGTTTCCGGGTGGTGGCTACTTCATCTTCCGCAACAGTTGGGGAACGAGTTTCGGAACTAAAGGATACGGGTTCATGTCGTTCGAGTACGCTAACAAATATGCAAACGACGCCGTCGATTACTTCAAGCCGGGCGCCTAGTCTTTCATCAGAATCGAGCATTTGATATCCGCACGTGATGAGTTCCGATCTCGATCAACTCACAGCCGATGCGATGAAACTCCCGCTTAGAGACCGTGTGCAGCTTGCGCAACGTCTCGTGGCGACGCTCGATGATGAAGTTGAGAACGGCGCGGAGGAATTGTGCTTTGCTGAAGCTGAACGCGGCTTGGAGAACTTCGCAGCGGGGCAGTTCAAGGCATTGGTGCTGATGAGGCATTCCGAACTGCCCGTGAAGCTGGCAAGCGATGAGAGTCGTTTTCCATGCCTAAGCGCATGCTGAGATGATGCGTAAAGCGCGTCGGTCTTGAGATGGTTTTCGTGTTGCGGTATCTTTCGGTTATGTCAACCTCATTAGAACAACTTGCTGAACAGGCGCTGGCGCTTCCTGTTGAATCGCGGGCGAGACTTGCTGATCTGTTGGTCGAGAGTCTCGACTCGGAAGCACTGACACAGATTGATCAATTGTGGTTAAGTGAAGCTAAACGGCGACGGGACGAAGTCAGAAACGGAAAGGTTGAGACGATTCCCGGCGAAGAAGCTCTCAAGTGTGTTCGTGAATCTCTCCGCGGATGAGATAGGAGTTTCATCCTGAGGCGCTTGAGGAATATCGCGAGGCTGCTCTCTGGTATGAACAACGCGAGCGTGGACTTGCACTTCGATATGTAACCGAAATCGAAGATGCTCTCCAGCGAGTAGCTGGCGCTCCTACGAGCTGGCGAATCGTTGATGAAGATGTGCGCCGCTGCTTAACCCACGTGTTTCCTTACGCAATCCTCTACACAATCGAACCGAAATTCATTTTGATTGTGGCCGTCGCGCACTGCGCACGCGAGCCAGGTTATTGGAAGGCGCGTGTGCGCTAAGAGCCCGGCGGCGCGGATGTCATATTTTCCGAGCCAGATCACCCGTG
>CBFHBI010000077.1:0-8284 GCA_965653755.1 uncultured Blastocatellia bacterium | reverse complement strand
TTGCCGCCGGTGCCGCCCCCGACTCGCGGACTGTGATAGACACCGCCCATTAACCGGAGCACCGTTTTGCCATTACCAAAAATGTCATAGGCCAAACCGACGCGAGGCTCCCAATCGATCGATTTTGTCTTTCTGAATCCGGGAGAGGCTGTGGGATCGGTCGCCAGCACCATTCCATTCGCGAGGTTGCCTGTATTTGGCACGAACGTGCCTACCAGGTTGCTGCTCAAAAGTTGCGCGGTCGTCGGACTCGGCAAATTCCTCGGATCGACTGCACGTTGGTTTGCCGACGGACACGCTGCCGCGGTCACGGCCACCGTGCAAAACGGGAAGTAGAGCAACGGTGCATTTGCGGGATTGTACAACGATGGATCGAAATTCGAACCCTGGTTGTCACGCTGGAAGAAAGGTGAATGAAAACCCCAGCGCATTCCGTAGTTCAGCGTCAAACGCCGATTGACTCGCCACTCATCCTGCGCGTACCAATCAAACAGATGGATTTCGTTATTCGTGAATGGCTTTGAGCTTTGTTCCGAGTAAGAGTTGAAGTTTCCCAACAAGGCGTTCGCATAGGCAAAACCCGCGCTCCCCAGCGCGGTGGTGAAACTACTGCTGGTGCTAAAGCTCAGGGTTCCGGAAAAATTTCCTCCGGGCGCTTCACTGTTCAGCAAGCGCTCGAAATAGACTCCGAACTTGTAACTGTGATTGCCGCTGGCCACCGACAGATTGTCCGCGAACGATGGCCTGATGTAATCGTTTCCAACTCCACCCCAACGATTGAGCCAGTTGATATTGGCCGGCGTGCCCGTGACGCTGCTCCAGCCGGTCACCACTGGAACCAGGTTGAGCGGATTATTTTGCGGAAAGAGTTGCGGCGCGGTGTATCCAATCGTCGATCGACTCAGCGCCTCCGCCATACCGGCGCCGGGGACAAAGCCCTCGGAGTCGTGTCGCATGCCAGGATTGAATTCGTTCACGACGCGCGCCCCGAAAATGTGCACCCAGTTAAGCGATCCAGGCACGCCGTTGTCCTTATATAAATAGTGCGACATGATGCCCCAACGGTTGGCATCGCCACTGGGCCAGCCAGAAGTCCCCAAACCAAGATTGTCCGAAGTCCACCATTGCGCCTTGTAATAAAAACTGTCCTTGCTGGTGGGCTTGAAGTCGAAGCGGATCAGAACGCTGTGCTTGGGCACATCAACGCTGCTCTGCGCAATGTAACGGCCGGGATTGCACGCGATCGGAGAGTTAGGCAGCGGGAAGAATTTCAAAAGGTTCTGCATACTTCGGTTGATTCGATCTGCCGGAATCAAATTGTTAACGATCGCACTCCCAGTCGTGTGGGGCGGATCAGTTAGGTTCACCGGCTGCGGGACGCCTGCCGAATTACAGCCAGTGATCGATTTCGAGAAATCTCCGGTCCGCTCCAAGGCAGTGGGCACGGTGACCGTGACGGGATCAACCGGCGTAACCGTGTGGGGCTTTTCTGCGGAAATAAAAAAGAAGGCCTTGTTGTGAATCAAACTCGGGCCTCCTTCACCAACGCGCGGCAGCGGTAATGGACCGCTAAAATTAAAGCCGGGAATTTTGTGCCGATAGAGCGAGCGCGGCAGGCCGGCCTTGTTGTTGAAGAAGCTGTTGGCGTTGAGCGATTCATTACGAACAAAGTAGTAAACACTGCCGCGGTAATCCTTGCCACCGCCCTTGGACACGATATTGATCATGGCCCCGCCGTTGTTTCCATACTCCGCGGCGTAGTTGTTGCGAAGTACTTTGACCTCGGCTATCGCATCCTGATTGGTGGTCATGCTTATCTTGTTTGAGCCGCTCGGCTCGCTCGCATTCAAACCATCGACGGTCGTCACCGTGCTGCGGCCGCGCTGTCCGGAAAAATTCGGCAGGTTGGTCCCGAATCCCTCGCCGACAGCCTCGATGTCATCTTCGTTCGAAGTGCCTGGTATCAAGCGCAGCAGTGAAGTGATGTCTCGTCCTTTGGTTGATATCAGATTGATTTGATCCGATGTCAGTCTCGCCTGTAGATCGCTGCTCTCTTTTTCGACAATCTGACCTTCGCTTTGGATCGTAACCGTCTCCGTCACCTGCCCCGTCTTCAACGCCACTTCTCCGAGTGTCAGTGCTTCGTTGGCGCTCAGAATTACTTTGGTCCGCAACAGCGTCTCGAATCCGGCGTGCTCGATCTTCACCGTGTAAACGCCTGGCTGCACCGCGGCAAAACTGAACCTGCCGGCCTCGTTTGTCGCCTGGTCGCGTTTGTCTTTGGTCACGTCGTTGACCAGAGTTACGTTCGCGCCCGGCACCGCCGCGCCGTTCGGATCGGTCACCATACCGGATATCGAACCGGTCACTAACTGCGCCCACGCCACGCCACTGGCACAGGCCAAGACGATGAGAATAAGCAACAACATTCCGACCAAGTGGTGATTGCGCGATGCGCGCTGGGTTGGCAAACAAACTCTTCGATTAGCACTGACCATGACGATCTCCTTCTTTCGAGGGTGTTGACGACTTGCACGCGCGCGCCCGCCCGCACTCCTGCTAAGCAGGATGCTCGAACGGCGATGCTTCCTAAATTCCCGCGAGTTCTTCCGTGATACAGGTAAATCCTGGAACAGAATGCCCCGGCTGCGACACCGAAGCAGAAATCGATTGATTGCCAGTTTTGGACTGACCGGAGACAGCCCAGAGTTATTAGACGTTACCGGTAACGGGATACTAGTCCGTTACCGTTAACGATGTCAAGGTTTTTTTTCGCGGATGCGAAGTTTTTTCGCGGACTCGTGCGGGCGCCAATCTTGGCGCTCGGACACCTGATTTGCTTCTTCCGACAGCAGCAATTGTTTGGGGCCGTGTGGTGCGTGCGTCACCGACTGAGGCGCAGCATCACCACGCCGTGCGTGGGAACGGTCACGGAATATTCGGTCCCGGACCACGCGGCATTCTGATGTGTCCAAAGGTCGCGCGTTTTCCATTTACCATTGAGTTTCAGATCAGTCTCGTTCACCGTGATCTTGGCTTCATCCTTGGCGCGATTGAAAAAAGCGAGAGCGACGTCGCCGCCGGCAAGCGGACGCGACCAAATCTCCTGCTCGCCTGATTGCCACACGCGCTGCCCCTGCTTCCCAAGCTTGTCCTGATCGATGGCGATGACTTCCTTATTCGTGAGAATCGCGAGAATCTCCGGAGTCATGCTCCGCAAATCGTTGCCCGCGAGCAGTGGCGCGGCCAACATGGCCCAGAGGCTCATGTGAGTTTTGTATTCATCGTTAGTCATCGCGCCGTTGCCAATCTCGAGCATGTCAGGATCGTTCCAATGCCCGGGCTTCGCGTACGGCGCCAGGTCGTTCTGATTGAATCCGATGCGCGTCATTGAATCCCACGCATCGCGAATATCGCCGGTCGTGCGCCAGAGATTGCCGCCCACGTCCGCGCCCCACTTCCAAACGTCGAGCCGGCCATATTGGCAAAGGCTGTAAACGATGGGCCGTTTCTGCTTGAGCAAAGCGTCGCCCATGATCTGATAAACCTGCGGCATTTCTTCGTCGGTGTAAAGATTGCGCGCGCCGCACCAGTCGTATTTGAGATAGTCGATGCCCCACGCGGCGTAACTACGCGCGTCCTGTTCTTCGTGGCCATAGCTGCCTTCGTAACCGGCGCAGGTGTTTGGCCCAGGCGAAGAATAAATCCCGAGCTTCAGTCCCTTGCCGTGGACATAATCAGCCAGCGCCTTCATGTCGGGGAATTTTTTGTTCGTTTGAATGTTGCCCTTGGCATCGCGGCCGGCTTCCCAGGTGTCGTCGATGTTGATGTATTGATAACCGGCATCCTTCATGCCGCTGCTGACCATCGCATCGGCGATGGTGCGCACAGTCGCATCGTCAACGCGGCTCGCGAATTTGTTCCAACTGTTCCAGCCCATCGGCGGAGTGCGAGCCAGACCGTTGTCAGGAACTTTATGCAAAGCGGGCAGAGGGTTGCGCGGCGGCATCGCGCCTTCGCCGGCGGGCGCACGCACCGCGACCATCTGCGTGGGATTGTCCTGTGGCCGCCGCCGTGTTGATAGATGCAGTTCGTCGCCGACCAGCTTGCCTTCGTATTGCACCTTCCGTTCGGACTTACCGTCCATCATCGATCCGGTGATGGTAAATCCATCAGGCCCGCCGGTGCTCTCACTGATGTGATAGTAGAATTGCGTGGTTCGAATGGTGCCGGTGATCTTCGCGCCGTCCTGTTTCAGGTTTAGATAAGTGTTGCGGAAGGTGCCGTCCTTTTGATCAGTGCGCACAACCCAATTCCCGGTAAGCGGTTCAGGCGACTGGTACGCATTCACGATGGCGGTCAGCAGGATTGAAAACAGAATCAATGCAACTGCGACGAACATGGGCGTTTGGAATTTTCTATTCATCGATTTACTCCGCAGAGAATTTGAAAATCGTGGTGTGTCGATACTCCTCACCGGCCTTTAATGTGGTTGATGGAAAATTCGGATGGTTGGGTGAGTCGGGAAAATGCTGAGTCTCAAGACAGAAGCCCGAATGCTTCCGGTAAGCGATGCCGCTCTTCCCTACGATGCTCCCGTCCAGAAAATTTCCCGAGTAGAACTGCAAACCCGGCTCGGTCGTAGCGATCTGTAAGACTCGCCCACTCACTGGCTCACGAACAGTAGCGATGTGGCGCAATGTGCCGGACGCCGTTCGCAAAACAAAATTGTGATCGTAGCCGCCGCCGGCCATTTGCAATTGATCGAAGCAATCATTAATACGGCTGCCAATCGGACGAGCAGACGTAAAGTCCATCGGCGTGCCGGCGACGGCCCTGATTTCGCCGGTCGGTATCAAAGTTTCATCAACTGGCGTAAAGGCATCTGCCTCGATCGTTAACTCGTGGCCCAGAATGGTCCCGCTACCAGCGAGGTTAAAGTAAGAATGGTTCGTAAGGTTGACGATCGTTTCGCGATCGGTGTGAGCACGATACTCGATACGCAGTTCGTTTGTTTCCGCCAACGAGTAAGTGACCTTCGCCTCGAGTTTGCCCGGATAATTCTCTTCCCCGTCTTCGCTGTAGTAAGTGAGCTGCAGACCGTCGGCGACTTCACTTGCTTGCCATACGACTTTGTCGAACCCGCGAAATCCGCCATGCAGGTGATTGTGGCCGTTGTTGATGGCGAGCTGGTACTCGACTCCGTCTAAGTCGAAACGGCCGCGCGCGATCCGATTAGCGTAACGGCCAATCAAAGCACCAAAGTATCGCGAGCGATTGAGATATCCTTCCAGTGTCTCGTGCCCCAAAACAACATCAGCCATTTCACCGTTGCGATCGGGAACATGAAGCTGGGTGATGATCCCGCCATAGCTGATGATGCGAACGGTCATTCCCTGGTCGTTGCTCATAGTAAACAACTGCACCTTCGCGCCGTCGGGCATAACTCCAACCTGTTCGCTAGTGATCTTCATAACTAAATTGACGGCCGCAGTGTCGACTTTTCCGACGTGACTACTGTCGAGCCGTTTTGCAAACCCGTCGCAGATGCTTCGATGTGAATTTCGCCGGGCGCTTTCGACGCTTGCACGATCGCCATCGCGAGTCCGTTGAACGCGCTCCGCGTCGCCTCATTCGGCGTCTCTGGTTTGTCCGGCTCATGACAACTCGGATCGCCATTGCCGACACCGATAATCCGGCCCGGCCCCGCGAGCGTGAATTTGATTTCATCGGCGGCGGTTGGGATCACGCGGCCTTGCGCGTCCTGGACTTCAACCGCGACGACCGATACGTCCTCGCCGTCAGCCGAAATCTTTGCGCGATCGGGTCGCAAGAAGAGTCGCGCCGGGGCGCCAGTGGTTTCGCGTCTCGCAGTGGTGACACGGCCCATGGCTTGTCGCGGGAAAATGAACGAGCCCCTGGCTTCTAAGACGCCGGGCGCATACTTCACTTTCCACTCGAGGTGCGAATTCGGCTCGACTTTCTTTTCGCCGAGGCTGTGGCCGTTGAGAAAGAGTTCCACGCCGGCGACATTCGCATAACACCAGACGTCGATTTCCTGGCCCTCTCTCCCGCTCCAATTCCAATGCGGAAAAATGTGCACCACCGGCACCTCCTGCCAACACGACCGGTAGTAATAAAAAATGTCTTTGGGAAATCCACAGGTGTCGAGAATCCCAAAGTGCGAACTGATGCAGGGCCACGGATAAGGCGAAGGTTCGCCGCGATAATCGAAGCCGGTCCAGTTGAACGCGCCCGAAAGGAAAACGCGCTCGGCGAAAACTTTCCACCAGCCTTCCGTCGTCGTGGTGTAGCCGGGGTGATTCACGTCGTAAGCGCTAACGTAACCTTTTTCTTTGTCGTTCGCATAAATGCCGCGCGTGAAAAATTCGCTGCCCATCTCCGAGCCGATCGTTGGCAGCTGGGGAAACTTCGCGTGAAACGCGTCGATGTTCTTGCCCGTGTCGATGCCGCCCTGACCGCCGCCGCCGGCATAGTTGAATCCCATGACATCGACCGCGTTCGTCACGCCGCGGCCCCAGGCGCCGTTCATCGCAACGGTCACTGGTCGAGTCGGATCAAGCTGTTTCGCCAGACGCTTCATCGTGGTGACGATGCGCGCGCCGCGCTCGCTTCCCTGCTCGCGCTCTTCGTTTCCCAGCGACCAGATGATCACGCTTGGGTGATTTCGATCGCGACGAATCAAACGCTCGAGTTGGCTCAACCCTTCCGGCGTCGAATCCATCATGCGCGTTTCATCCATGACCAACATGCCCAGTCGATCGCACGCGTCGAGCAACTCCGGCGTCGGCGGATTGTGCGACGTGCGATACGCGTTGCAGCCCATCTCTTTCAACTTCTCGATCCGAAAGTACTGCAAACGATCCGGCAAAGCCGATCCTACACCCGCATGATCCTGATGATTGCAAGTGCCTTTGATCTTTACCGGTTGATCGTTGAGAAAAAATCCTTTGTCGGCATCAAAGCGAATTGTACGAATGCCAAAGGTGGTCGCTTCGCGATCGACAACCAGGCCGTCAAGCTCAATCGTCGTGATCGCGCGATAGAGAGTTGGCCGTTCAGCCGACCACAGCGAAGGGTTCGCAATGGTCGTTTGCAATTCGAAATCTTGAATAGACCGACTCGCTACTCCGGTCGGCTTGCTTTGCGCGAAAGCGACGACTTTTCCCTCGGCATTGACGATCTGCGAACTGACTCGGCAAGTCCGGCCCACATCGAGTTCGTTGTTGACTTCGGTCGTAATGCGGATGAGCGCGGCGCTTCCTCGCAACTCAGAGCGGATGAATGTTCCGTCAGCAACCAGGTGCAAAGGATCGGTCTTCCGCAGCCACACGTGACGATAAATTCCCGCGCCTTCGTAGAACCAACCTTCGCCCAACGTCGCGTCGGCGCGCACCACCAGCACATTCTTATCGCCAAAGTTCGCGAGATCAGTCACATCGAATCGAAACGGCGCGTAGCCACTCTCGTTGGCCCCGAGGTAATGGCCATTGAACATCACGATCGCGTCGCGAAAGACGCCGTCGAATTCAAGCGAGATCCGTTTGCCCGCATCGGTCTTCGGCAGATCGAAGATCTTTCGATACCAACCGATGCTGGTTTCCGGGAACTCGCGCCCGACGGGTTTCGCACCTTGATGAAAAACCAGCGGCGCGTCGGTGAAAGGCAACTCGACCGCCCAATCGTGCGGCAGATCGATTTGACGCCAATCATCGTCTTTGAAATCTGCGCGCGTGACCGGCAGGAAGCCTCCAGATTTCGCGAATTGCGCTTCGCGCCGGCGCAATCCCAAGCCAAAATCTTTCGCCGGATCGTTCGCGTGGCCCAGATGAAATCGCCAGCCAAAGTCCATCAGCAAACGCTCGCGCGGCGATGACTGATCGAGAGGACTCAGGGGTGTGTGGTCGGTGTCACCATTAGCAAGTTCGTGCGCCGCCGCGGGCCATGCGTTGGCGCTGAGTGCGCCGGCAGTAGCAGCCAGGCTAGTCTTTAGCAAATCGCGGCGTGTTAGTTTTGTCATTATCGCTACGGTGCGGCGTTGCCTTTGGAGTCGAAAAAACCTTCGTCCGCGATAGCGGACGAATGAAAATAGCCCAGCGCTTTAGCGCTGGGAGTAGAACATGAAAAGGATCGCAAGTCCGTGAAACGGACGACAGAGATTTGAAATCAATGATCCTCCCGCGGAATTCTGTCGCCCGCTTCGCAGGCTCTTGGTTAGTTGGTTAAGGGCTACCCAGCGCTGAAGCGCTGGGCTATTTTCATC
>CBFHBI010000076.1:0-8296 GCA_965653755.1 uncultured Blastocatellia bacterium | reverse complement strand
GGCGCGCACATCGCGCGCGGACGCGATGAAGCAAAGATTGCTCAGGCCGTTTTCAATGCTACTCAAGCCGCCGTAGCCGCCGCGATAGACATAGATTTCGCACGCGCCCGGTTCGATCTTAGTCGTTTCGAAGTGCGCTTTGAAAGCAACCATCGGCCGTCGCTCGTGACCAGCAGGCTGTGAATTGATTCTGCGAGTAAGTGTCTGATTTCTGCCAGTCGCGTCGATCGTAATGGCTGCTCGATAAATAGTTTCATGCGCGCCCTGCTTGACTGTCAGACCAGAGACAGTTTCTTGATCGATCAGCACGTTAGTGGCGTGTGCTTCTTCCAAAACGTCTGCGCCGGCTGCGGCCGCGCGTCGCAGCAGGCGTTCGTCCATCTCAGCGCGGCTCAGACCGAGCGCAACGCCGGAAGCAGCAAACCATGAACTGGGAACGCGCGCACTCTGGCCGCGGCGCGAATAAAAAACCGTTGCGTTTAATGCCGACGGATGCGCGGCGCGCATCTGATCCGCGACTTCAAGCCGCTCGAAGTGCTGGGCGCATTCGGGAGAAATACATTCGCCGCACAATTTGGCGCGCGGAAATTTCTTTTGCTCGACGACCAACACGCGAGCGCCGCGCGTAGTGAGATGAATCGCCGCGCTGGCGCCGGCCGGGCCACCGCCGCCGATGATGACGTCGTAATTTGTTGAGCTGCTCAGGCTCGTGTCAGAACCCGGAGCGGTAGGGATGGGATCATGAAGCCCTCAGGAATAGACGATGCGCGCCTCGGTGTGTTTTGCAAGATGCTTCATGATCCGGTCGCTACCGCTCCCGGTTCTGAGACCGCATTCAAGATCAAACGCGCGGGAAAATGTCCCTCGACCTTAATGTCAGACAAACCCGCCTTCCTGCCAATCTCTTTCAACTCTTCCACTTTCCAACTCTTCAAAATCGAAAGCGCTCCGTCTTCGCGAATCAAGCGATTGTGCAAAAATAAACGGCCGACAGTCGTATAGAAAAAATACGCGCCCGGGTCGCGATGCAAATCGATGACAAAAATTCCGCGCGCCGCCACGCGGGCCATCTCTTTCAAAATTTTGACAGCCCCTGCGTCATCAAAGTGATGCAGCGTCAGCGACTGAATCGCAAAATCAAATGAATCGTCATTGAACGGAAGTCGGAATCCATCCCCGCGCACCGAAGAGATTTCCTGAAAGTCGCCCGATTCGTCAAGAATTGCTCGCGCCGATCTCTCATTCAGTTCTAAACCAACGAGCGAAGCTTTGCGATTTGTTTCGCGCGCCCATCCCGCCGCGACGCGTAGCAGCTCGCCTGATCCCGCGCCGACGTCCAATACCGAAAATGATCGCAAATCCAGCCGCGCTATTTCTCTCAACAGCGAATCGCGCAACGCTTTGGCGTCCCCCAGCCACTCGTTGATACGCCGCAACTCGACGAGACAGCCTTCGTATTCTTCGGGGGTGTAGGTGCCTTTGTCGAGATTCTCGGGCTCGAGGCTGCGCTTCAGAAATCGTTCGAACATACTGTAGGGGCGGGTATTGTACCCGCCCGTGCCAAGTAACGAGCGGGCAGGGACAAGCCCTGCCCCTACACTTTTCGGATAACCAGCGCGCTGTTTTTCGATCCAAACCCGATGCAGTTACACAGAGCGACGTTCACGTTTACTTCGCGCGCTTCGAGCGGGACGTAATCCAAATCGCAATCAGGATCGGGCTCGTCGAGATTGATGGTTGGCGGAATCACTCCGGTGCGCATCGCGCAGAGTGCTGCGCCGAGACCCGCCGCGCCGCTCGCGCCCTGCGGATGTCCCACTTGAGATTTGGTGGCCGACATGGGAATGAGATGCGAGTTGCAGTTGAGGGCGAGCTTCAGCGCATTCGTTTCAATGCGATCGTTCAGCACAGTTGAGGTGCCGTGAAGATTTACATAATCGATACTGCTGGGGTCGATCTCAGCGTCCTGCATGGCGAGTGCCATCGCGCGCGCGGGTTCATCGCCACCTTCCTGCAAACGCACGCGATGATATGCGTCGCACGTCGATCCATAACCGACGATCTCGGCATAGATGTCTGCCCCGCGTCTTCTCGCACGGTCAAATTCCTCGAGCACGTAAATCCACGCGCCTTCACCCAGGACCATGCCCGATCGATTCCGAGTGAATGGCCGCGACGCGCGCTCGGGCTCGTCGTTCCATTCCGTTGTTAGGACAGTCAGCAAATTGAATCCCGCGAGGATGCCCGGCGCGAGTGGCGCATCGACTCCGCCTGCGATCATCACTTCCTGACGCCCCAGCGCGATGTGCTGTGCGGCGTAAGCGATGGCATCGGTCGAACTCGTGCAGCCCGTCGAAACAACATGCGACAAGCCGCGCAAGCCAAAAGCCATCGACAGTTCGCTCGACAGAGTTCCATGCGTGGCCGCAGGGATGATGTAAACGCTTGCTTTTGAGTGTGACCCGCCGTTGTACCAAATCGCGTAATGGTCTTCGACGAACGGCAGGCCACCGCCGCCGGTCCCAATCTCCACGCCGATTTGTTGCCGCTCTTCGAGCGAAAGGTTTTCGACCGCAAATCCTGCGTCGGCGAACGCTTCACGCGCGGCGGCCAAAGCGAGCGGGACCGTGCGCGGCACGTGCTTGCGATCTTTGGGACCAAGCTGCGCCTGCCAATCGAAGTTACGCACTTCAGCGGCGATCTTAACCGGCGATTTTTCAACGTCGAACGATTCAATGCGGCGCACGCCACTCTCACCGCTTTGCAAGCCGCGCCAGAATGCTTCACGGCCAAGACCGATGGGCGTCACACAGCCCATGCCGGTGATCACTACACGCCGCGGAGTTTTGAAACGGCTCAACATTGAAATGTCGTCGGGTTTGCTGGGGGAGGAAGAATACCATCGTGACGGGCGCAACAGTAAATTAATTGCCTCGCAAGTCTTCCGCTACGCTTTCCTACCGGCAATTCGACGGTTCGTTTATGATGAGCGCGATGACGACTGCCGTGCAAAAGGCGCCGCGGTTTACTCCCGACGACGGCGTCGCCTCTGTCGAGCGAACGCGATCAGAATTTTTTGTTGCAAACGGCGGCCGGAGCGCGATTTGTTCTGAAGGTTGCCAATGCCGAAGAGGAGCGTCAATTCCTCGAGCAGCAAAACCAACTCATTCGCCGGTTCGTCGGCAGAAACACCGATCTGGATTTCCCCCGAATCATTTCCACCAGCAGCGGTGAAGAGATTGCGTTGCTCGACGGGGCCGATTCGCGCAGGCATTTTGCGCGGCTGGTAACGTGGCTCGATGGGGTCTGCTTCGCAAAAGTACAACCGCACACGGCACACCTGTTGGCATCGCTCGGTCGTGCACTCGCGGAGATGGACGCCGCCCTGGCCGGTTTCGATCGACCCGCCGCCCATCGTTTTTTTCATTGGGACCTGCGCAATGCCGACTCGGTCCGGAGTTTGATCGAGTTGTTACCTGATCGCCGGCGAGGATTGGTCCAAGGATTCTTGCGTGAATGGGAAAAGATCGACTGGACCAGTCTGCGCTTTAGCGTCATCCATAACGACGCGAACGACTACAACATTCTCGTGCGCACAGATGGACCAGCAGGCCCGCGTGTTTCGGCAATCATCGACTATGGAGACGTTGTGTACTCAGCCACGGTCTGCAATCTGGCGACGGCGTTAGCTTACGTCATGCTCGACAAGCCGGATCCGATCAGGGCGGCGGCGCAAGTTGTGGCTGCCTATCAGGAAGTTTTCCCGCTGAATGAATCCGAGATCGATGTTTTGTACACGCTGGCGGTAACGCGGCTTTGTTTCAGCGTCTGTATTGCGGCGAAGCAAACGCGCGACGCCCCGGACAATGAATACTTGAATATTTCCAATCAGCCTGTCTGGTCGTTGTTAGAGAAGCTGCCGGAAATTCTGTTTGACTGGCCCAGGCGAGTGTTTCGGTTTGCTGCGGGCTTGCCGGTCGTCAACGAGCGCTTTACTCCGCGTCGCAGCGCGACTGATTTATTGTCAGATCGCCGGCAGAGTCTCGGTCCTTCTTTAAGTGTCTCGTACAAGTCGCCGCTTCACATCGTGGCCGGCTCGCGCCAGTTTCTCTTTGACGCGACAGGCCGGCGCTATCTCGATTGCGTTAACAACGTGGCGCACGTCGGCCATAGTCATCCTTACGTCGTGCGCGCGGCGAGCGAGCAGATGGCGCGTTTGAATACGAACACGCGCTACCTGCACGAACTTTTGATTGAATACAGCGAGCGATTAATCGCGACGCTACCCGAACACTTGCATGTTGCGTATCTCGTCAACAGCGGCAGCGAAGCGAACGAACTGGCGTTGCGAATGGCGAGAGCGCACACGCACAAAACTGACGTCATCGTGATCGATTGCGCCTATCACGGAAACACGAGCGCGATGATCGATCTCAGCCCGTATAAGTTCGATGGTCCTGGCGGCCACGGATGTCCTTCGTGGGTACATAAAGTTTCGCTGCCCGATGTCTATCGCGGCAAACACCGAGGCGTTGACGCGGGTGCGCGCTACGCCGAAGAAGTGGCCCATGCGGCCCAGCAAGCGGAGCCCATCGGCGGCGTCGCTGCTTTCTTTGGTGAATCAGCAGTCAGTTGTGGCGGTCAGATTATTCTCCCTGATGATTACCTGCGGAACGCATACGCGGCGGTGCGCGCGGCTGGCGGCGTTTGCGTCGCCGACGAAGTGCAGACGGGCTTCGGCCGCGCCGGCACGCACTTCTGGATGTTCGAGACGCAGGGCGTCGTGCCGGACATCGTTACTTTGGGCAAGCCGATCGGAAACGGGCATCCGCTTGGCGCGGTTGTGACAACGAAGGAAATCGCCGCCTCGTTCGCCAATGGCATGGAATACTTCAACACCTTCGGTGGCAATCCCGTGTCGTGCGTCGTAGGCCTGGCGGTGCTTGAAGCAATCAACGAAGAAGAGTTACAGCAGAACGCGCGCGACGTTGGCGAATATCTTAAGCACCGATTGATTGAACTAAAGGCCAAGCATCGGTTGATCGGCGACGTTCGCGGTCACGGGCTTTTTATTGGTGTCGAGTTCGTTCGTGATTCCGAAACGCTCGAGCCCGCGGATCGTGAAGCCGCAGCTGTGGTCGAACGAATGAAGGACCGCGGCGTGCTCTTGAGCACGGACGGCCCGTTTCACAATGTCATTAAGATCAAACCGCCGCTGGTATTTTCGCATCACGATGCAGATACAGTCATCGAGAACCTCAATGAAGTGCTTGATAACTTATAAGCCGGGCAAGGCTAATCCGCAGATTACGCAGAAAGATCGAAATGGTCGCTCAGGCGTTTTCAAATCTGTGAAATCTGCGTAATCTGCGGACATTTCTTCTCTCAGCGATGAAAACTCTCCTCGATAAACTCAATTGGCAAACGCCATCGCACTGGCAAAAGATCACGACCATCGAAATGCACACCTGTGGCGAACCTTTGCGCGTGTACATGTCCGGCCTGCCGGAAATTAAGGGCGAAACTGTGCTCGAAAAGCGTCGTTACTTTCGCGAACATTACGACCATATTCGCAAGGGAACGATTTGGGAGCCGCGCGGCCACGCGGACATGTACGGCGCCATCGTCACGCCGTCAGTCGATGCCGATGCCGACGTCTTCTTTCTGCACAACGAAGGCTACAGCACCATGTGCGGTCATGCGATCATCGCTTTGACAAAGCTGTTGATTGAAACCGGGACCATACGCAAGAGCGGTGACGATCGACAGATCACTTTCAATGTGCCCGCCGGTACAGTTTATGCGCGCGCCTTGATTGAGAACGGCGCAGTGCGTGAGGCTTCCTTTCGGAACGTTCCCTCGTTCTTGTATCTCAGCAATGAAGCAGTAGAAGTTCCGGGCTTGGGTCTGGTGCGATTCGATGTCGCTTACGGCGGCGCGTTCTATGCGTTCGTTGGGGCTGAACAGTTGGGGCTTCGATTGAATGCGGACGAATATGCAAAGCTGATCGACTACGGCCGACGAATCAAGCATGCGGTTGCTGAAAATTTTCCGATTCAGCATCCGTTCGAAGCAGATTTGAGTTTTCTCTACGGCACGATTTTCGTTGGGCCGCCCGATAATCAAAATCATCACAGTCGCAACGTCTGCGTCTTTGCGGAAGGCGAAGTCGATCGCTCGCCCACCGGAACCGGCGTGAGCGCGCGCGCCGCAATTCATTACGCGCGCAGCGAATTAAAGCTTAATGAAGAGATCGCGATCGAAAGCATTCTCGGCAGCGTGATGAGCGTACGCGCCGTCGAAGCGACAAAGTTCGGGCAGTATGACGCGGTGATTCCTGAAGTAAGCGGGACGGCGTCAATCACCGGCAGAAGCGAGTTCTATTTCGATCCTGACGATCCATTTCGCGAAGGTTTTATTTTGCGCTGAAGGAGCGCAGGCATCCTGCCTGCGGTTCGCCGTCATCCCTGACGGCGTTCTTAAAATAGGAAATGCGGGCAGGATACCCGCGAACCGCACGCAGGGATGCGTGCGCTCCGATCAACGCTCCAGCGGCCAGCGACCGCCAATGAATTCCAATCCCAGCCGCGCCACGCCGTCACGCGCTACGTTGCGTGAACGGATTGCGGCGAACATCGAAACGGGGTCGCGTATGCTGCTGACTTTCACGATGCGGCCTACTCCCATGCCGAGATTTGTAGGCACGCAGGTTCCCAGACTGCTGATCGTTTCGGTCACCGTAAATTCCTGCGTCGCGGGCTTCCCGCTTTGATCGAGCGTTTCGACTAAGACCTCAAGCGGAATGATCAAACGTGACTCGCGTCGTTCGGTGGTCGCGACTAGTTTGCCCAAACGCCAAGTTGAGTTCTGCCCGATCTTGATGGGCACGGGTTCGTATCTCGCGGTTGGCTCTTGCCGATAGCTGGCTGGCGCTTCCTTGCCGATAAATCCCACGCCCACGCGAAAGAGCGTCGATGCGTAACCGTTCACTTTTGAGAGCGGGGACACGTGGCGCACCAGACTCCAGACCGCGTACGTCGCTTCATTGTGATCGAAGCAGCGAAGCTTTTGCGGCATCGGAATAGTCAGTTGAATTAACCGCCCCACATCGACCGGCCGCGTTAAAGTAAATCCTGCCCCGAAATGACTGACGTCGATCAGCCGCGATTGTTCGGTCCATTCATAGTCGTCGCTTTCGCGGTAGCAGACTCGAATGGGCAACGCTAACGGTATGCGCTTCACCCGGCGCGTGAACTCAGGTGTAATCTGCATTGAAGCCCTCCTTGCGGGTCGTTGAGAGGTCAGGGCAGGTGAAGTCGGGGAGTGATGAGTATAAGCGAAAAGTTCTGAGCGCGGTGAAGTCAATTTGAGCGATTGGTCATGCTCGCCATCTTGAGAGGTTAAAGTTACCGCGAGCGCTTGAGTTTGCGTCTTCGCGTTCGAGTCTTCTTCCGTCCAAGACCCCAAACCCTTAGCAACTCGACATACGCGTCGTCGACCGAATCGCTGAAATCAATAATCTGGAAGTTCGGTAATGTCCATGAGAGTTTTTCGTACTTACATTTCTTATACAGCAGCGGGACGATTCGTTTCCTGTATTGGTGGTGATTAAGTGCGAACATTAACTCGTTCTTTACCCAAACAGACTTCACCGCATCCGGGCTGAGGATGAGTACAAACCAATCACACCGAGCCAAGGCTTCCCCGATTTCGTCGTGCCACTCTTGTGCTCCTGCAATATTCGACTTGCTATACCAAACGGGAATGCCGTGTCTCCGGATCTCGTCCGTGAGTTCAGTCGCAAATGCACGATCTTTGCTGGAGTGAGAAAGGAAAACTTCTTTGGGAAGCATAGCTCAGCCGACGCCGCCGTAACTACGCAGCTTTGAGAAGAGTTTGCGCAATTTGTCTTATGCCAGACTGCTGATTTCCACGTTCGGGAAGCTCAATAGTTTGAAGTTCCCATAAAATCCAGGGCAGTTCGCCTTGAGGAATATTTTTACGCGGCCCCACTATGACAGGTATCAACTTGTTCTTGAATTCAAGTCTGCTCATCGCGTAGTCGATTTCCGAGCGTACTGCGCGCGAACGAGCGGCATGCGGCGTTACGAGCACGACCATTGCATCCGATCTTCGAAGGGCGCGTGAAATCTCCTCGGTCCATAAACTGCCCGGCAGTATTTGTCGATCGTCCCACACATGCAGACCCTGACGCTTGAGACCGTCAGCAACCTTCTTAGCTGTCTCTTCGTCCGCCTGAGCGTAGCTTATAAAGACATTCATGCAAAATGAACCT
>CBFHBI010000075.1:0-8328 GCA_965653755.1 uncultured Blastocatellia bacterium | reverse complement strand
CCGAGGCGGACAGGCATTGGCGCGCAGGACCGAGTCCCGAAGCCTATCGAAACACGCTGAACCTGCGCACGATCAAGGTGGTTTCTGATGGCGCGCTGGGTTCGCGCGGCGCAGCTTTGCTCGCCCCCTACAGCGACGTGCCGGAAATAAAATCGGCCGACGGCGCGATGAAACCTAAGGTTGGGTTTCTGCGGGTGAAGGAAGAAGATCTGCTGCCGATGCTCAAGTCCGCTTTGCAGAAAGGTATTCAGGTTGAGACGCACGCCATCGGCGATTATGCCAATCGATTTATTCTCGATGAGTACGAGAAGGCTTTGAATGCGGTGCCCAGGTCTGAGCGCAAGATTGGCGCGCCGCGCTGGCGCGACGAACATTCACAGATTGTTAACCCGGCTGACATACGTCGCTTTGCTAAACTTGGCATCATTCCCTCGATGCAGCCTTCGCACGCGATCGGCGATTTTCATTTCGCGCTGAGCCGTCTCGGCAAGGCGCGTTTGAACGGCGCCTACGCCTGGAACAGTTTCATCAAGTCGGGCGTAATCGTCCCTGGAGGGTCCGATGCGCCGGTCGAACGCGGCGAGCCGATGATCGAGTTCTATGCGGCCGTGGCCCGCAAAGACATTCGCGGCTACTCAGATGAGAACTGGCATCCGGAAGAAAAAGTTTCGCGCGAGAACGCTTTGAAGATGTTGACGATTTGGCCGGCCTACGCGGCCTTTGAAGAAAACCTGCGCGGCTCAATCGAGGTTGGCAAGCTGGCAGATTTGACCGTGCTCTCGGCCGACATCATGAAGATTCCGGAGATGGATATTCTCAAGACCCATTGCGTGATGACGGTGATTGGCGGCGAGATTGTTTATCAGGCGTCGACGCAAACGGCATCACTGGAGACAGACTTGGATCGGCTGCCTGCCACGGATTTATGGTGGCGCAGCGATGTCGATGATGAATAGATGAGCGCGAATGGAGCGCGGGCATCCGGCCCGCAAAGCGGGCGCAGCACGCTCTTTATTTTGTTCGCGCTTCGCGCTCATGCGGGCAAGGATGCCCGCGCTCCAGAGGGATCACCATATCAATCCACTGACGTTTAAAATCCTGGTTAGTCTCGGCATCATCGTGATAGCGACGGTGCATGGCTATGGTGCGGCGTGGCTGGCGATTTGGATGCTGTTTCATCCTTACCGGCCGAAGAAAATTTTCGGCATAACCGTTTGGCCGCAGGGAATGATTCCGCGTCACCGGGCGCGGCTGGCGCAATCGATCGGAAATGCCGTCGGGAATGAACTCGTGTCGCAGCAAACGGTCTTCGATGCGTTGTTCGAGACTGGCTTTTTTGCCAATAAGGTTGAAGGATTTGTCACCTCGTACACCGATGAATTGCTTTCGACGGCCCATCCTTCGCTGATTGAAGCGTTGCCCCGCGGCGCGCGCGCGCCCGTGCTCGACACGATTTCTGCATTACAACTGCGGCTGGCTGAACACATCGCATCGGTGCTGAAAAGCGACCAGACGGCACAGGCGATCGAGACGTTTGTCGATCGGCAAATTGACAAGTTGCTGGAACGGCGTTTGGAAGAGACGATCAGCGCCGACACAATTGCGATTCTCAGGTCGTTCATTGAAGAGCGTTACCAATCGTTTGTCGCCGCTGAACAATTCGACGCGAAGGTTTATTCATTTGTCAGCGATCGCATCGACGACCTCGCGCGCACCGACGCGACGCTGGCGGAAATGTTCTCGCCGGAAACAATTACGTTGATCAAGGAACGCATCGATCAGCAGGTGCCGCCAATCGTGCATCATCTCGCCGACATTGCAGCGAGCCGCAACACCCGGCACCGCATCGGGGCGCTTATCAAACGCGAAGTCGATGAGTATTACGACCGGCTCTCGTTCTTCAAGAAGATTTTCATTTCGCGCGAGCGGATTTATTACGAAGTTGACGACCTGGTTAATAATAATTTGCCGCGGCGGGTCGAGGACTATCTGCGCGGCGAAGCGTTCGCGCACGAAGCGACCGTCTTTCTGAACGAGACGATCGACAACCTGATGCGGCGTCCGCTGAACGATCTGCTTGGGCAGATTTCATCCGACAACTTCGCGAATCTCAAGCAGCAGGCGACCGAGCGATTTGTCGCGATGCTCAGAAGTCCGGAGCTGGTTGGTTCGATTAACTCATATCTCGACGACGCGCTCGGACGTTTGCAACCGCGCACGTTGCGCGAATTAATCGAAACGATCAATCCGGATTCGGCCGCGCGCGGGAAGGCTTTCTTAACGAGTAGTTTGTTGACGGTGCTGGCGCGCGACGATACGGCGCGCACGATCAACGGGATTCTCAGCGCCCAAATCGAAAAGTTTTTGGTGACTCCCATCGGACGGCTCGCCGATCACATGCCGGCCGGGGCCATTGAGAAAGCTTCAGGCGCCCTGACGGAAAAAATCGTCACTGCGGCGCGCGAGCGTCTGCCCGCGGCGATTGCCGAATTCGATGTCGGCGGATTGGTGCGACAGAAGGTTTCGGATTATCCGATTGAAAAGTTGGAGGCGCTCGTGTTGTCGGTCGCGCAACATCATCTGAAAACGATCGAGTTGTTCGGCGCGATAATCGGATTCTGGATCGGCGTGGGCCAGGCGATCTATTTCTGGTTTACGTATGTGCCGAAGAGAGGATTTGGAGTGCGCCGGCAGAGCGATAGCGGCGACGGCGCTTTGGCTCGCTTGAACAGCCCGAGAGTGATCCAAAGCGGTGTCGCGCTCCGCTTGCCACCGCACTCCAAATTTTCCTGTTGACATTCGTCGCGTTAGATCATAAGAATCTGTGTTCAGTTTGAAAGGAGTCATTTACGAATGACCTACGTTGTTGCTGAACCGTGCGTTGATTGCAAGTACACAGACTGCGCTGCGGATTGTCCCGTTGAAGCTTTTCACGAATTGCCAGATCGTCTTTATATCAATGCCGATACTTGTATCGATTGCGATGCGTGCGTCCCCGAATGTCCCGTCGAAGCGATCTTCGCCGACAACAATGTGCCCGAGCAGTATCAACACTGGACGCAAATCAATATCGACGAAGCGCCGAACTATCCGGTGATTAGCCAGAAGATTCCCGCGCTGCACGGACCGTCGTGCACTGGGCCGGCTGAATAGTCGCGCATCATCGATCGCAAACAAAAACACGTCGTCCGGTTTTACCCGGGCGACGTGCTTTATTTCAGACTAAATCGTTAATCGAAATTTTCTTCGACGCCGTCGATGAACTCATGCAACACACGCAGCGCGTCCCGCGACTCAAACTCATGAGCTTGTCGTTCGAGTGCCTGACGCGCGACGACGGCGTCAACGGGATCGCGCAACAGCGCCGCTAACACCGGCGTCGGCAATTGCGCCAGGGCCTCATGCGCCAAGGCCCGCACGACCACGTTGTTGGCGCGTGCCAGGTCGCACAATTCACTGGGCGCCAGCCTCTCCGACACCATGGCGGCCAGCGCATCGACTTGCGAAAAATTCTGCCGCTGATGTGCCCGCGCAATCAGCCGCGAAAAAATTTCGGCTGACTGGGTTTGTTGGCCCAGCAGCGTGGCGCACGCGTCTGCCAGCCGTCTCGCTTCGCGTCCGGCTTCGCGGCCCGCGTCCTTTTCGACTTGCTGGGCGCGCTCGTCAAGGGCGGTAAGCAGCTGGCTCAATTCCTGGTCCGCGCGATGGTCGTATTGCGCCGGTCGCTGAAGTTGTTGCGTACCACCGGCGCCTGTGGCCGCCCACGCTTTCTCAACCAGATTTTTCGTGGCCGGCCGCAAATGATTCCAAACATTGGCGACGCCCGGACCTAAGTCTTCAATCAACATAAATGCTTCTGCTCAGCAATTGACCTCGACCTCGCGATTGTACACCATGCGCTACTAGAAATCTGACAACCCTGCTAAGCTTACCCATCCTGCACCTCAGTCGCGGCGCAGTTTGCAGAAGGGATTTCAAAATGCCAATCAGCGAACAATTGTTGGAGATTTTGGTTTGTCCGGCAGACCACGCAAAGGTCGAAGTCAAAGCGGACGGCAGCGGTTTGAAATGCGTCGAATGTAAGCGCGTCTATCCGATTCGCGACGATATTCCAGTGATGCTGATCGACGAAGCCACGATCGAGGACGAGTAGGTACGCACGCCTCTGGCGTGCCGATTCGAAAATTATCGAAGCACGCCAGAGGCGTGCGTACCCATGAACAGCTTGCGACAAATAATTGAGTCGTCGCCCAGCGCGCGCCATCTGAGTTTCGCCAACAATTTCGAAACCAATGGCACGCAAGCGCTCGGGCCGGCGCGATGGGACTGGTCGGCAGTGCGTAAAGTTCTGGTGATCCGTTTGCGCTCGATCGGCGACACAGTGCTGGCGACGCCGGCGCTCTTCGCGCTGAAAAGATTTCTGCCCCAAGCTAAGATCCACGTTCTTCTGGAAGACTGGGTCGCCCCGCTGATCGAAGGCTCGCCGCTGGTGGATCGAGTTATCTCGATTCCACGTCATGGCAACTCCGCGCGGGCGAGAGTAGCGCGCGAACTTCATCGTCTCGGTTATGACGTTGTTTTCAACTTGCATGGCGGAACTACTGCGACGTTTCTGGCGCGGGCCAGCGGCGCAACGCATCGCGTGGGTTACGGCCATTATCAATACGCGCGGCTGCACAACCACGTAGCGCCTGCGCCGCAGCAGATTTGGGCCCGGCCGGTCTTGCATTCGGTTGAACAGCAGCTGGCCTTAATCGGTTGGACCGGCGTGCCAGTGACGGATCGGCCGGCGACGCAATTGACCGTAACTGAAAATGCGAAGCGCATGATTAGCGCAAAACTGGCCGCTCACAAGATTAACGACCAGGCGCCTTTGGCGATAATTCATCCCGCGGCCGCGCTTGAGACTAAGCGCTGGCCCACCGAAAAATTCGCGCGAATTGCCGAGGCGATCACCACGCGCGGCTTCACGCCTATCGCGATCGCGTCGGCGCAGGAGAGACACGTGCTTGAATCGCTGGCCGCCGAAACTTCGGCACGCGTGATTCCGTTTGAGAACTTATCTCTGCCCGAAGTGACGGCGCTAGCCGCGCGGGCGCGCCTGGTCGTGGGTAACGACAGCGGCATCGCGCACATCGCCACGGCGGTCAACACGCCGTGCGTGGTGATTTTCGGATCATCGAATGTTGCGCACTGGCGGCCATGGACCACCAACGCCAGCGAAGTAGTGCGCGAAGAGTTGCCGTGCCAGCCGTGCCATGGATATTTCTGCGCTGAATTCGACAAACCAGAATGCATTCTGCGAGTGCCAGTCGAACGAGTGGTGGCGGCATTGGATCGAGTTCTGAAAAATGTTGATTCATGAAAATATTCAGACGACGAGGCTCGTTGTTCCTGGGCTTGGCTTTGTTGTTACTTATCGGAGCAGGGCTTTGCTATTTGTCGGCAGCCGGGATTGCAGCACTCGAATGCGTACGCTGCGATTGCAGTTATGATTGGCACAGGCCGGGTTGCAGAACGCCGATGTTTTACTTAGCTTTCTGCTTCGTGATGTTTGGCGGGAGCGTCCTCGCATTCATCATTGGTATCGTCAAGCGTAGAAGCGATGGGCATAGATTGGGCAAATGAGACTAGAGCGACCAAGAGTTGAAAACATCATCGCCAATTTGAATGGCCGCAGGATAATCGTGTTGGGAGATGTGATGCTCGACGAGTTTATTTGGGGTGACGTCACGCGTATTTCGCCGGAAGCTCCGGTGCCGGTGGTGAACATAAAGCGCGAATCGACGCACCTGGGCGGCGCCGCGAACGTGCTGGCGAACATCGCAGCGCTCGGCGCGACGGGAAACGTCATCGGCGTCGTGGGTAATGATTCCGCCGGCGAAAAACTCCGCGCCGCTATTCACGATAACGGTTTGACGGAAGCCCTAATCTCAGCGAATGGCCGGCCGACGACCGTCAAGACGAGGATCATCGCGCATAACCAGATGGTGGTGCGTGCCGACCGCGAACACCGCGCGCCCGTGAACGGTTCGGTTGAAGCGAAGATAATCGAGGCGGCGAAAGAGGCGATGGCAAACGCTGATGCGCTGATCATTTCGGATTATGAAAAGGGCGTCGTCACGCCGCGAGTGCTGCAAGCGATTCTGCCTTTGGCGTATGAACGGATGCCGGTGCTGGTCGATCCGAAGATTCGCAATTTCGATTCATACAAACCGGCAACACTCGTCACGCCAAATCATTTTGAAGCGCTCCAGTTGACCAATTCCGACGAAGACACCGACAAGGGTTTGCAGCAAGCGGCCGAAAAAATCCGGGCCCGGCTGTCGTGCGACGCGGTGCTCGTTACGCGCGGCGATCGTGGCATGATGCTGGTCGAAGGCGACAGCGATCCAGTCTTTGTCGAGACAGCGGCGCGCGAGGTTTTCGATGTGACCGGCGCCGGTGACACGGTAATCGCGACGCTGGCCACGGCGCTGGCTGCCGGCGCATCCATGAAAGAAGCGGCTGTCCTGGCCAACCACGCCGCGGGGATCGTTGTCGGCAAACTCGGTACGGCCACGGCGACGGCTGAAGAGGTTGTTGGTTCTTTTGCTTAATTCAGAGGCGCTTTTCAAGTGCCCATTTGCAATTTCATGAATCGTATTCGACAGAAAAAATCGTTGCTGATAATTGGCTGGTTTTGTGCCCTGGCGCTGGCGATCCAAGGCACGTCGCTGCCAGTCTCGGTACAGGCGCAATCGCCGGCTGCGGCTTCAGTAGCCATCATTCCTGCCCCTAAAGCGCCCGCCACGCTGGCGGAATTGCGCTTGCGGATTGAAGAAATCTGTCATCAGCCCGCACTCGATCCCGGATTTTTCGCGGTGAAGATCGTTTCGCTTGATACGGGCCAGACGATCTTTGAACAGAGCGCGAACAAGTTCGTGCGGCCGGCTTCGAACATGAAGCTGTACACCGTGGCGACGGCTTTCGATCGGTTGACGCCGGATTTTCATTTCATGACCTCGGTGTATGCGAGAGAGAAACCTGAAGACGGCAAAATCAAAGGCGATCTCTATGTTTACGGCCGCGGCGATCCTTCAATCGCGGCGCGTTTCAATAACGGCGATTACTTCAAAGGTATTTACTATCTTGCCGACCGCATCGTCGCAGCAGGAGTAAAGCGAATCAAAGGCGATCTCGTCGGTGACGAAAGTTATTTCGCCGGCTCGCCCGTGGGCAGCGGTTGGGAATGGGACGACCTGACGTGGTCGTATGGCGCGCAGGTGAGTGCGCTGTCAATCAATGACAATGCGATTGATTTGACCGTTCGGCCCGGCGCCAACGTCGGAGCGCCGGTCGAAATCACAACTGGCCCACCAAACGCTTCGTTCATCACGATTCAAAATCGGGCCACGACTTCGCCTAAAGAGCTGACGCGCAACCTGCGAATCTATCGAGGGCTGGGGGCGAACACGCTGGAAATTTCCGGGACTTTGCCCTTGGGTGACGCCGGTTTTCGCGGAGGTGTCGCGATCCCCGATCCGGCACTAGCGTTTGTCTCGATGTTACGTGATGCATTGGTTAAACGCGGCGTGAAGATTGACGGACAGCTTCGTACCGTCAACGATCGTTCTGGTTCAAGCGTGCTGCCGCGAATCCCGGCCGGATTCAATAGCCCGACCGGCACGATTAACCAATTTCCGATCGAGATCACCAGCTTGTCGTCTCCGCCCTTTGCGACCATCGCAGCGCAGACACTCAAACCTAGTCAGAACCAATACACTGAATTGATTCTGCGCACGCTGGGCCGAACGCAACCAATACTGAATCTCGATCGTGACCGCACAGATGAAGAGCGCGGGCTGATGATTGTCAGGACTTTTTTGCATCAGGTTGGTATTGCTGACGCTGACGTGGCGCTTGACGATGGTTCAGGTTTGTCGCGAAACGATCTGATCTCTGCGAACACTACCGTGCAGCTGCTGACTTACATGTCCAAGCACAAGTACTTCGCGCAGTTTCGCGACGCGCTGCCGATTGCCGGGACGGACGGGACACTGAGCACGCGGATGCGCGGCACGCCGGCGCAGGGGAATCTTCGCGGGAAAACAGGTTCGCTGAGTTCGGTGGCGTCGTTGTCCGGCTATGTCACGACCGCGGCCGGCGAGCATTTGGCTTTCTCGATGATGCTGAATAATTATCCGGATGCGGGTGCGCTGCGAAGAGATTCGATCGATGCCATCGCAGTGTTGCTCGCCTCATTCACCGGCAAGACGCAGTAATTTTGGAGTGCGGCGGCAGAGCGCAGCGGCGACGCCGCTTTGGATCGAAGCTCAATAAAGCTAG
>CBFHBI010000074.1:0-8345 GCA_965653755.1 uncultured Blastocatellia bacterium | reverse complement strand
CGAAAAAATTCTCATCCACGCTGATCGGACTTACTCTCAGCACCTGCTCCCACATTCGCGTCAACTTCAATTCAAGTTCGCCGCTCGGAGCTGCCAGGCCTTCGTCACTCTCACGTTTGATTTTGTCGGGCGCCGGCAGCGCACGGCGATCGACTTTGCCCACGGGCGATAACGGCAAAGCGTCGAGGGTCACAAAGATCGACGGCGTCATATATTCCGGCAGACGTGTGCGCAGGAGTTCGCGCAGGCTTTCGGTCTGTAGATTGCCGTTGCGCGACGTCAGGTACGCGACCAGATGCTTATCGCCGCTGTCCTTGCGCGCGACTACCACGGCTTCGCGCACATCTTGATGCTGCATCAACGCGGCTTCGATTTCGCCCAACTCAACGCGGAAACCGCGAACCTTAACCTGATTGTCAATGCGGCCGATGAATTCGATTTCGCCGGTTGGCTGGTAACGCACGAGGTCGCCGGTGCGATACAAACGATCGCCGGCAGTTGAAAATGGATTTCGTACGAAGCGCTCTGCGGTCAGTTCCGCCCGATCGAGATAACCCGCCGCCACGCCGTCGCCTCCGATATAAAGCTCGCCCGCCACACCGATCGGTACGGGCTGCGAGTGACGATCCAAAACGTACACGGATGTGTTTGAGATCGGAACCCCGATCGGCACTGAGCCATTCACCTTTGAGAGATCGTCCACGGTAAAGCACGAAGTGAAAGTAGTGTTCTCGGTCGGGCCATAACAATTGATCACTCGGCAGTTCGGCAACTCTCGACAGACCTTCTTTGAGTGCGGCACCGACATTACATCTCCACCGGTCAGCAATTGTCGCAGCCCGCGCAGATCGTCAAGATGATTTTCGACCATCAAGTGAAACAGTCCGGTCGTCAACCAAAGCGTCGTGATCTGAAATCGTCTAATCGCCTCGCCCAGTTCATTGAGCGACGGCGCGCCCGCCGGCAGCATGACCAATCGCGCGCCGTTGAGCAGGCTGCCCCAAATCTCGAACGTCGAAGCATCGAACGAAATCGTTGAGGCCTGGAGAAAAACTTCATTAGCCGACAGCGTCGCATAATTCGTGTTCTTGACCAGGCGCACGACGTTGCGATGAGTGACGGCTACGCCTTTTGGGTTGCCGGTCGAGCCGGAGGTGTACATCACATATGCGAGATTGTCTGCGTCACCGGCCGTTGTTGGATTGCTCCTGCTCTGCTGCGTAATCCGGCCGTCAAGATCGTCGATACAAATTACTGATTCATGCGCCGTGATTTTTGCGGCCAGCGCCGTTTGCGTGATCATCAAGGCCGCGCCTGAATCCTGCATCATGAATTGAAGCCGAGTCTCAGGGTAAGCAGGATCGAGCGGCACATACGCGCCGCCGGCTTTGAGAATCGCCAGCACCGCGACGATCAAGTCCGGCGATCGATGCAGACACACTGCGACTCGTGCGTTTGCCCTGACGCCACGCTCAACCAGGTAATGTGCCAATTGATTCGCGCGCTCGTTGAGTTGGCCGTAGGTCAGCTCGCCGCCGTCCCAGATCAACGCGATCGCGTTCGGCGTTTGTGCAACCTGTTCCGCAAACAACTCCTGGATGCTGTGCGTTGACGGATATTCAGTCTTGGTGTCGTTCCATTCGACGAGCAACTGACGGCGCTCTGCATCGCTCAAAAGCGGAACCTCGGAAATTTTCTGCGCCGGATTCGCCGTGATGCCTTCAAGAATGTTCCGGAAGTGGTCCATCAGCCGGTCGATCGTCTCGGGTGCGAACAGATCGGCATTCGATTCGAACATGCACGCAAGTTCGTCTCCCTGTTCGGTGATGTCGAGCGTCAAGTCGAAGTTCGCCACCACGTGCTCGATGCGAAAATGCTCGACCCTCACGCCGGGCAAGTTCAGCGGCGAAATTTCTTCGCTTTGCAGGACGAACATGACCTGGAAGAGCGGGTTGTGCGCGGTGCGCTCGGGCTGCAACTCTTTCACCAAACGCTCGAACGGCAAATCCTGATGCGCATAAGCCCCGAGTGCCACCTGTTTCAAGTGATTCAGGAATTCCCGCACCGTCGCTTCGCTCGAGACCTGCGAACGAATCGCGAGTGTGTTGATGAAGAGCCCAATGAGATCTTCGATTTCGGGTACGGGCCGGCCCGCGATCGGCGTGCCGACGACGATGTCTTCTTCGCCCGTGTAACGGTGCAGCAGAATCTGATATGCCGCCATCAACACCATGAAAAGCGTAACGTTCTCGTGCTGGCAGAGTGTTTTGATCCGCCGCGTGAGATCGGCCGAGAGCGTCATGGTGTGCTTCTTACCGCGAAACGCTCGATGAGCCTGCACGCTGGGTCGTGAATGATCTGCGGGTAACTCCAACGCAGACGGCAGCGTTGCGAACTGCTTTTTCCAATACGCCAGTTGCGTTTGATAAACGTCGCCTTCGAACCATTCGCGCTGCCAGACCGCATAGTCCGTGTATTGAATCGGCAGTGGCCGGAGCGGCGCCGGACGGTCGTTCACGAACGCCTCGTAAAGAGAGGACAACTCCCGATGAAAGACTCCAAATGACCAACCGTCCGTGATGACGTGATGCATGGTCACCAGCAGGATGTGCTCGTCTGCTTTCATCCGCACGATGATTGCGCGAATCAGCGGACCGGCGGAGAGATCGAATGGGCGTCGCGCGTCGTGTTCGAGAATTCGCAGAGCTTCCGCTTCGCGTTTTTCATCGTCAGTGTTTGAAAGATCGACGACCGGAACTTCCAGCGTGAAGTCCTGAACCTGTTGGCGCGGCTCGCCGTCAACGATTTGAAAGATTGTCCGTAAACCATCGTGCCGCGCCACGATTGCCTGCAGCGCTCGCTGCAGCGCCGGCACTTCAAGCGGCCCAATCAAACGCGCCGCGGTCGGCGAATGATAGACCGACTCGCCCGGCATCAACTGATTCAGCACCCAAAGGCCCTGCTGGTTGTATGACAACGGCGCCGACTTGAGGTTGCGCGCGGCAATTGCCTGACGAGTTTTCGATTGCCGCTGATTCTTTTTCATCAACTGCAACTCGAGCAGCGCGCGCTTCGCGCCGGTCAGCGCTGATAGTTGTTGCGCGAGATTTGGATCGGCTACTGAGGTTTGCGGGTTCATCTATCTGCCCGGCGCCAATGACTTCAAGACGCTCCCGTCACCAGGTAACGGAAGAAATGGAAATAGAATTGCGGATAGGATTCTTCGAAGTACTTGAACGGCGCTTCGCTCATCAGACGCGCTTCGTATTCGGGCAACCGCTCCACGGCCACGCTGAGATCGATGTGATGGCCGATATGATTGCAGTTGTTATTCACATACCAGCGCGCTAACCAGCTCGCGCGAATGCTGCGCGTGTTCAGACGCGGATTCGTGGTCCAGGTCTCGCACTTCCAATGTTCGGGCAGTTCGATCAAAGCGTGAATCGGCGCCCAGCCGATGATCATCGGGACCAGCCAAAGCTGAACCAGAATGTCGGTGTGTAAGACAATGGAAATCAACAACGCTCCTGCCAACAGCACCGCCATGCGCAAGTAATCAACCTGAACGCGTCGCATGATCAATGGATTCAAGCCGGGACGCGTGGCCTTCAATTTCTCTTCGACTCTGCCGGTCAGAGCATATCCGATCCATTTCAAGGTATCGACGAAGTGATTGATCATCGAAGCATGCAGAAAAAATCCGATCACCCGAACGATCCGCGACTTTGAGTTCATGCGCTCGTAGTTATAGCTGAAGCTCTCTTTGGTGACGTCTTTGTGGTGCGCAAAGTGATCGGTCAGGTAACGCCAAAACGAAATGCCCAAAGGCGTAGCCAGAACCATGCCGAACGCCTGATCGCTGGCCGCGCGGCCGGTCGCCGTTCGATGCAGACACTGATGGATAAATTCGGTCGCGTGGGCCAGCAACGCCCCCAGACAAAGTTGCAGGAATATTTTTGTCAGACCGTGCGTCGCGAGCACTGCGAATGTTGAGCTGCCGAGGAGAATTGTCAGCACGCCAATTTTGACATAAAAAATCGCGGGCCGGACCCGGCGACGCTTCACGTACTGCCCACCTTATGCTTCCACGGGCACCGAGCGGGGCGGGGATACCACCGCCGCGGAGACCGGGGCCGGTACGCGGAAGCCCGACAACGCTGAATTGGTAATTGTCTCAGGCTCGAAATTAGTCATGCTATGAATCGCTGGGGCGTGTCTCAGTGAAAGCGCAGGCCGCCGCCACGCCTTCGGCCTTCACTGAAAAATAAAGTTGTAACGAGAGATTGATTCCAGCGCAGCGAGGCGGAATAGCGCTGATTTTCGCCAAAATTGCAGGATTTGCCGAACTTCGCTTAGGCCATGGCGGGTTGCTGGCCCATTTCGCGCTGCAAGAGCAACTGCGCCTCTTCATCCGAAAGGCCAGACAATTCTTCGATTAATCTCGCCAGATCGGCGTCGGATTCTCGCTGCGCGACGCGCGGATATAACATTTCGGCGAGACTGGAAATCGTCGGCGCTTCGAACACATCGACCATGTTGAGCTGAACATCCAGGTTCGCCCTGATGTTTGAGACCAGCCGCGCGGCCAGCAATGAATGGCCACCCAAATCGAAGAAGTTCTCATGCACGCCGATTTGATCGACCTTGAGAACCTCACGCCAAGTGGTCAGTAGCATTTCCTCTAACGGCGTCGTCGGAAGGTCCAGACTTGCATTCGCTGTCGGACGATTGAACTGGGGTTCAGGCAAGGCGCGGCGATTGATCTTGCCGCTGGAAGTCAACGGGAATTCGTCTATCACTTCGAAGGCAGCCGGCACCATGTAGGATGGCAGTTTGGCTTTAAGCGAGTTGCGCAGCTCAGCGATTGCTTCCGCCGAAGGCTCGCTCGTGACGACGTATGCGACCAGCCGCTTGTCGATTTCATTCGTAGCGATGACGACGCAATTCTCAATCGTTTCGTGGTTTCTGATGGCGCGCTCGATCTCCTCCAGCTCGACTCGGAACCCACGAATCTTAATCTGACTGTCGGCACGGCCCAGGAACTCGAGGTTGCCGTCGGCGTGATAACGAACTATGTCTCCCGTCTGATAAAGTCGCGCATCCGGCTGATTGGCAAACGGACTGGCGATGAACTTCTGCGGCGTTAACTCTGGACGGTTGAGATATCCGCGCGCGACACCGGGGCCCCCGATGTAGAGTTCACCAGGCACGCCGATAGGCACTGGACGCAACGCCGAATCCAGCACGTACACCTTTGTGTTCTGAAACGGACGCCCGATCGAACTCAAGTCATCGACCGCAGGCGTGCTCAAATCGCAGAACGTGGCCGCAATCGTAATCTCGGTTGGTCCATAGGTATTAAGCAGACGCACTTTGTTGCCAACGATGCTCTGCCACACGGCGACTCGATCAGACGCAGCTTTCTCACCGCCGATAATTACCAGCCGTACAGTCGGCGGCAGAGTGACATTCCCTTTGCTTAAAGCGTCGGTCAACTCATGCCAGTACACGGTCGGCAGATCGAGCACCGAGAGATTCCATTCCGCGCAGCGCGACAGAAAATCTTGCGGGGTGCTGATCATCTCGGCAGTACGCAAGACCAGGCAGGCGCCTGAGGTCAGCGCGAGCAGGAACTCTTCCACGCTCAAATCAAATGAGAGCGACCCAAATTGCAGAATGCGATCGCTGGCATCAATTGCATATGCGGATCGCGCCACGCTGGCGAAGTTAACCAATGAGCGATGCTCGAGCATTACGCCCTTCGGATTGCCGGTCGAACCCGAGGTGTAGAGCACGAGCGCCACCTGCGACGGAGAGACTGCGGCAGTTGGATTGTCATCGCTTGCGTTGGCGATACTTTGCCAATCGTCGATGCGGATCAATTCTGTTTCGGCATCGATGTTTTGCGCCAGGTCGCTGTGCGTGATCACGACCCGCGCCGTCGCGTCTGCGATCATGAAGGCAATTCGCTCGCGCGGATAAGTCGGATCGAGCGGCAGATAAGCGGCCCCCGTTTTCAAGACACCGAGAATCGCCACGACCATTTCGAAGCTGCGCTCGATATGGACGCCGACGGTGCTTTCTGGGCCAACGCCACGCGCGATCAAGTAATGCGCCAGCCGATTGGCCCGGACGTTCAATTCGCGATAAGTCAGTTGCTCGCCGCGGAATTCAACCGCTGCGGCATCTGGCGTTTTCCCGGCCTGCTCCTCGAACAATTGATGAACGCAAGCGGTTTCGGGATACTCCAGGCGCCCGCGGTTCCATTCGACGAGGAGTTGATTGCGCTCTTTCGGAGTGAGCAACTCGATGTCCGCAATCGATCGCGCAGGATCGTCAACCAAAGCCGTCAGCAGATTCAGGAAGTGCGCGAGCATGCGATCGATGGTGGCCGCCGCGAACAAGTCCTTCGCATATTCGAACGAGATCGAAATTGCTTTGGGCGTTTCATCGACTTCCAGAGTCAGATCGAATTTGGCTGCGTCGCTGTCGATCTTGATGGTCTTGAACTTCGTGCCGTTAACCGCCAATTCCGGCTCCGGCATATTCTGGAACGAGAACATCACCTGGAACAGCGGCGACCGGTTGGCTTTGCGCTCCGGATTCAATTCTTCAACCAGCTTTTCGAATGGCAGGTCCTGATGACAGAACGCGCCCATGACCGTCTGACGCACGCGCGCCAGCACCTCGCGAAACGTTGGCTTGCCGCTGAGATCGCCGCGCAGCACCAGAGTGTTGACGAAGGCGCCGATCAGATTTTCAGTCTCGTACATCGTGCGTCCGGCGACGGGCGAACCGACGACGACATCTTCCTGACCGCTGTAGCGGAAGAGCAACGTTTGAAAAGCCGCCAGCAGCGTCATGAACAACGTCGCGTTCTCATCACGGCTAAGTCTCTTAAGCGACTCCGTCAGCTCGGCCGGCAGCTTGGCAGAAACGCGCCCGCCCTCGTAAGTCCTCACGGGCGGCAGAGAAAAATCGGTCGGCAGTTCCAAAGCTGTGGGCACGTCCGCCAACTGGCGCCGCCAATAACTGAGTTGCCGCTCGATCGCCTCGTCTTCCAACCAGCGCCGTTGCCAGACCGCAAAGTCCGCATACTGAATCGAAAGCTGCGGCAGCACGTTCAGGTCAACGTTCTTGAGATACAGATGCGTCAGCTCGCGCAACAGCACGTTGATGGACCAACCGTCACAGACGATGTGATGCAGGGTGATCAGCAGTTGATGTTGCCGTTCACCAAACTTCAACAGACGCGCGCGCATCAATGGCCCGCTGCTCAAGTCAAACAGGTGGTTTCTTTCTTCGGCTTGGATCGCCGCGCGTTTCGACATTGCCGCGGCCAGCGGAAGTTTCGACAAGTCGGAGACACGAACGGGAATCGAAACTGACGGCGAAATGACTTGCACCGTCGAACCATTCGTGGTCACGAAGTTGGTGCGCAAAATCTCGTGCCGCTGGACGACGCAATCGATCGCCCGCTGCAATTTTTCGAGATCGAGTGGTCCATCGATTTTCAATCCGGTGCTGACGTTGTAAGTCGCGCGATTCGGACTGACTTGATCGAGCAGCCAAAACTGCTGTTGATTGAAAGAGAGCGGCAGAGTTTCGTTGCGTTCAACCCGGGCGATTGTGCGAATCGAAAGATCGGCGCCGTTGCGAATACGCTCTGCGAGACGCTTGACTGTGGGAAATTCGAAGAGCGTGCTGATCGGCGCTTCAAAATTGAATTGGCCGCGAAGGCGCGCGGCGATCTGTGCGGCGAGCAGCGAATGTCCGCCAAGTTCGAAGAAATTATCGTCGCGGCCGACCGTCTCGACTGACAGGACCTCAGCCCAGATTCTGGCCAGGCGAATTTCGATTTCGTGTTGCGGCGCTACAAAGTCGGTTGAGACTCCGGCGCGCGAGATTTCCGGTTCCGGCAGGCGCAGCCGATCGACCTTTCCATTCGCCGACAACGGCAGCGCCTCGATCTCTACGAAGGCCGAAGGTACTTGATAATCAGGAACGCGAGCCGCCAGAAACGCGCGCAAATCACCAGGTCTGATTCCCGCGGCCTGCGGCACAAAGTACGCGACCAATCGCTTGTCATCCCCGGCGCTCGTGGTCCAATCCCGCGCGACCACCACGCACTCGCGGATGGATGGATGCTGCGCCAGGGCGGCTTCAATTTCGCCAAGCTCAACGCGAAAACCGCGCAACTTCACTTGCTGATCGCGACGGCCGGCGAATTCGAGTCTGCCGTCTGCTGAAACCCTGGCCCAATCGCCGGCCCGGTACAGACGCACGCCGTCACGCTCGATGAATTTCTCAGCCGTCAGCTCCGGACGATTCAAATAACCACGCCC
>CBFHBI010000073.1:0-8365 GCA_965653755.1 uncultured Blastocatellia bacterium | reverse complement strand
GCGCCCGCTAACTTCATCTTCTCATCGCTCACGGGCAACATCACTGCGTGGAATAACGCCCTGCCCGGCAGCGCACGGACCGTCTCCAGCATGCCGGGCCACGTTTATACGGGACTCGCCATCGGACAAGCGACTGCGGGAAACCGGCTCTACGCCGCGGACTTTGCCAATAATCACATCGACGTTTTCAACGAAACCTACACGTTGACTACGGTTCCCGGCGGTTTCATCGACGCGACCATCCCGGCGGGCTATGCACCCTTTAATATTCAGACATTTGGCACGGGCACCTCGGCCTCGATTTATGTTACGTATGCGAAGGTTGGCATGAACGGCAGGAGCGTGTCCGGCGTCGGGCTTGGTCTAGTCCGCAAGTTCACCACCGACGGCGTCCGCCAGGGCGGTTTCGCCATCAACGACGTTAGCACTGACCCTGCGAGTCAGTTGAATGCGCCCTGGGGTTTGGTAATCGCGCCTGCCAGCTTTGGTATCTTTGGCGGAGCCCTGCTCGTCGGAAACTTCGGCGAAGGCAATCCCTCGATACACGCCTACAATCCTTCGACGGGGGCTGTCCTTGGTATCGTCGGAAATCCGTTCGCTGAAATAAGGGACGAATCGAATACCGGTATCTTCATCGATGAGTTATGGGCCCTGCAATTCGGCAATGGCGGCAGCGGCGGCGATCTGAATACACTTTATTTCACCGCCGGCATCGGCGACGAAGAGCATGGGTTGTTCGGCAAGATCAATCCGACAACCGCGCAGGCCACGTCGTTAATCCAATTTGCTACCTCAAATTTTGCGGTTGACGAAGGCGCCGGCCACGTGGACTTCAGCGTCGTGCGCAACGGCGATACTTCCGGCACGGCGACCGTCAGCTTCAACACGATGGACGAGTCGCAACCGGGGCACGCCTCGCAGAAGTCGGATTATGAGATCGCGCTCGGCAAGGTCACGTTCAATCCCGGCGAGACTATCAAGACTTTCCGCATACTGATCGTGGACGACAATTTTGTCGAAGGCGACGAAGTCATCAATCTCGCGCTCTCAAATCCAACTGGGGCGGGAGTAGGCCTGGGAACTCCCAACACGGCGACAGTTACGATTCTTGACAACGACTCGGCAGCTTCGGCCAGTAATCCGATCGACAATGCGTCGTTCTTCGTGCGGCAAAATTATCTCGACTTTCTGGGTCGCGAGCCTGATCCGGCCGGCCTGAATTTCTGGACCAATCAGATCACGTCCTGCGGTCCCGATCCAAATTGCACGGCGGTGAAGCGAATCAACGTCACGGCGGCTTTCTTCCTCTCGCAGGAGTTTCAAAACACCGGCATGATCGCGTTTCTCGCGAACGAAGCGGCTTTCGGTCAATCAACCCCGGGGAGTCCGGCGCCGATACTCTACGGCCAGTTCGAAAAGGACCTGCAACAACTGCAGACGAATCTGGTGTTCGGCACGCCGACTTTCGACACTCAACTCGAGGCCAACAAGCAGGCTTACTTCAACGATTTCGTCACTAGGCCTAATTTCCTGGATGCTTATCCGGCGTCGATGACTAACGCGCAATACGTGGACGCTTTGCTGGTGAATGCGGGAATGGGAACCAGCGACTTCCGCGTCAACCTCACCAATTCGCAGGAAGTGCCGCCGACGACCCCAACGGTCGCTGGCGGAAGCCGTCGGCTCAACTCCTACGGGTTCGCCAGATTTCAAATGAACCCGACAGATACTGCGATGACCATGAACGCTACGGTTACTAACGTTGACGTCACCGGCGCGCAGACGGCTGACACCAACGACAATTTGGTGGCCGCACACATTCACGCCGGTGCGTCCGTGCAGCCGGGAGTGAACGGTTCAGTCGTGTGGGGTTTCTTTGGCACTCCCTTCAACGACAACAATCCGAACGACGCGGTGAACACACCTTTCGCCGCGCCTGGAGTTGGTGGTGTCTTTACCGGGAAATGGGACGCACCCGAAGGCAACGGCACGACCCTCGCCGCGCAGCTACCGAACATTCGCGCGGGCCACGCTTACATCAATTTTCACACCAGTCAGTTCGGAGGCGGCGAGTTGCGCGGCGATTTCCCGGCCACGCAAACCTTCCGCGATTCGCTGGTCAACGGTCTGAATGCCAGCACGGAGACTCGCGCGACAGTCTTGCGCAAGATCTCCGAGTCAAGTTATTACCTCAATCTTGAATTCAACCGCGCGTTCGTAACGATGCAGTACTTCGGATATCTGCGGCGCGATCCGGATCTGGCTGGTTTTAATTTCTGGTTCGGTAAGCTCAACAATTTTGGCGGCGACTTCCAGGCCGCCGAAATGGTAAAGGCGTTCATTAGCTCAGCCGAGTATCGGCAACGATTCGGCGCGAGCTGAGGGCCAAGGGCAATGGGCAACGGGCAAAGAGCAAAGAGCCAAGGGCAAAGAGCAAAGAGCCAGGGGCAAAGGGTCAGGCTAACGGTCTGGCCCTTCTTATTTGTGCGTCATGGATTAGTCAGGTTTCATAAGCCGCTCTGCGCGTTTACTCTTGGCTCTTGGCTCTTCGCCTTTTGCCCTTTGCCCTTTGCCCTTGGCGCATCGTCCATTACCCTTTCCCCTTGGCCCTTTGCCGCCCTGCTGATACATTTTCCGCATGACGGCGGCGCTTCGAGTTCATGGCGTGTCAAAGCAGTACCGAACGTACGCGCGACCCGGCGATCGTCTGAAGGAATCGCTGACGCGCGGCCGTTGGCGGCGACACAAGGAATTCTGGGCGCTACAGGACATTTCCTTCGAACTCAACGATGGCGACATCGTAGGCATCATCGGTCCGAACGGCTGCGGTAAATCAACACTGCTGCAAATCATCGCCGGCACCCTGGAACCGACGCATGGCGAGGTCTGGCACCAGGGGCGCATCTCTGCGCTGCTGGAATTAGGCGCCGGATTCGATCCGGAGTTTACCGGCGTCGAAAATGTTTACATGAATGCCTCGCTGCTCGGTTTCACGCGTCGCGAGACGGACGTGCTGTTCCCGCAGATCGAACGCTTCGCCGAAATCGGCGCCTTTCTTTATCAGCCGGTGAAGACCTACTCGAGTGGCATGTACGTGCGTTTGGCGTTTGCCATCGCCGCCAGTGTCGAGCCCGACATCCTGATCATCGACGAAGCCCTGGCGGTGGGCGATGCGGTGTTTCAGCATCGTTGCCTGCGTCGCATCAAAGAGCTGCATGAACGCGGCACAACGGTGCTCTTCGTTTCGCACGACGCTGCGGCGGTGCGCGCGCTGTGCTCGCGGGCGATCCTGATGAGTCATGGGCGGATAATTTCCGATGGCCCACCGGTAACTGTGCTCAATCAATATCAGGAGATTGTGATGGAGCGCGAGCGAGCTTACGAAGCCGAGTCAGAAGCGCTGGCTGATGCTGGCGGCGTTACGGTTGAGCGATTCGAGCCGCTTTCGTTTACGTATCGTCACGGCAATGGCTTAGCTGAGGTTGTGATCGCCGAATTGACGGACGGCTCTGGTCGCCGCGCAGAGATTATTGAAACCGGATCGCCCATCACCTTGAAGGTGGCAGCGCGATTCAACGCCAATCTCTGCAATCCGGTGGTCGGTTTCTTGATTCGCAATGTTCACGGGATTAGTGCTTACGGCACCAACACGCACGAACAAAAGATTCAACTTGGAGAGGTGAAGCCTGGCGAAGTCATGGAAGTCACCTTCTCGTTCAACTGCTGGTTGGGCATCGACAATTATTCGATCTCCTGCGCGGTGCATAGTGGCGAGGGCGAAGCGTATGACGGCGTGCGGTTTTTCCGAGTTACGAGCCTGCGGTTGACTGAGGGAATCGCGAATCTCAATGCCACGGCAAGTGCGAGGCGCCTGACTGCAACACCGTCCGGCGAATCGGCAGAGTTTTTGGAAACAATATCCGTATAAGGCATGGACGTAGAAACAATCCTGAATCAAATTCGAGAGCGCGTCGTGGCGGAAGAGAGTCCTCGCCTGTCCGACGGGCGACTTTCAATTACGGAGTCTCCCGCGAACGGCTCGGCCGCTAATGAGAATCACGAGGCGCTATTGCAGATCGATTATCATCTGGCCGTCACGAGCCGCGCCTGGGACCGGCTACCGCCGATTCATAGCAACCGCCACGGATTGTTCGCTCGCATCGAATTGTGGTTTAAGAAAGCCAGCAAGCGGCTGACGCGTTGGTTCTCCTGGGAGCTAGTCCATTTCAATCGTGCGACGAACGATGCGTTTTCCGACATCAGCGAGATGCTGAAGACTCAGCTTTCTGCGATACACCAACTTAGGTCTCACCAAGCTGAGCAGTTGCGGACGATCGAAGCAACATTCGACCAGCGACTCGCCGACATTCTCCAGCGCCATTCTCAGTTAGCGAATGAACACTTTCAACTGGCCAACCAGGTTGTGGCGATTCGCGCAGAGCAGCGCGGGGCCAAGGCTCAGCAGGACGAAGAGATTAATCGACGTCTGGCTGAGCTGGTGGCCGAGTTGAAAGAAGAGCAGCGCGTTTGTTTCCGCCAGCTTTCATTGGAAGCCGGCGAATCGGCCGTGCTCGAAGACCGCGCGCGGCGTTCGCTGCTGGCGCGTCTGGAAAAAGTGGAAGCGGCTTTGAAAGCAACGAGCCGTTGATCGCAGTTCTATGTCGGAGACGAACGACAATCTCTACACTCGCGCCGGCGTTGCAGACGTCGGCGAGTTTTATCGCACTAAATTCGTCTCAGACGAAGTGCTGGACGAGCGTTACTTCAAAGCTCTCGATCGATTCGACATTCGCTTCGCCCGCACGATGTGGATTTACGACAATGTGCGCGCGGGTTCGACGCTGCTCGATTTGGGTTGCGGCGCCGGCATGCTGGCGCTGCTGAAGCGCAAAGGCGTGACGCTGACGGGCCTCGATGTATCGCCGGAGTGCTCGCTGGCCGCGCGCCGGAACGGCTATGACTTCACCACGACATCGCGTCTGACGCACCTGCCGTTTCCCGATCACAGCTTTGATTACGTCGTCAGCCTGGACGTGATCGGGCACATCGACTTTGCCGAGAAGGACGCAGTGCTCGCGGAAATCAGGCGAGTGTTGCGTCCCGATGGCGTGACGATGCACGGCATTGAGTGCACCGATCACGCAGCGCGGAAAAATTACGACGAGATGAGTGCAGACGAATTGCGTAGCTTCGTCGATGTTGACGGCCACGTCGGACTGGAAGAAGAACAGGAACACGGCCAGCGCTTCCTGCGATTTTTCAAACATGTCGCCTGGGAGCCGCGTTATGCGCTCAACTTGAGCAGCGATGAGTTTCTCAAACAGTCGGATAAATACGGCCTCGACTTCGAAGCTGATTTCCTCGAATACCTGCGTGGCTTGTCGTTCAAGGAGCGGCGCGCTTTCGATATCGCGATGGGCTACGTGTTCGGAAAGATCTCAGATTTAGATTTGTCTTTACCGAAGAGCGGGCTTTACGTTTTCCTGAAAGCGTCGAACTTGCCGCTGGGCCGTTTTTATAACGAGCATCGCGATCGGAGGGCCCTTTATTCTGCACCTGAGCCAGTCGCGGACATCATGTGTTTGGATCGCAACCGCGCGGTTGCGTTCGACGACGGCTGGTACGAACCGGACATGCTGCCGCCCGTCGCGCGCTGGATGGGAGAGCGCGCGGCCATTCGTTTTGAGGTTGAGGAGTTGGCGGAAATCAGCATGGATTTAACGACGCATCTACCCGATGTCCGCGAGCGCCCGCTTTTGATCGACGTGCGTTTGAATGGCGAGCTGCTGACGAAATTTCAATTACTTAGCCAAGGTTGGTTGCATGTGCGCAGTTTCGTGGAACCGCGGTTGGCGCGAGAGAGCGCCGGCAACTATGACCTTGAAGTTCGCGCCGATCGCACCTGGCAGCCGCGCCCAACTGACGAGAACCGTGACGACCGCGAAATCTCGATCGCTGTCTGCAATATCGAGGTTAAGACACTCGCCGCATGAAGCTCGCTTACTTCAGTCCGCTATCGCCGCAGCCTTCGGGCATTTCAGATTACAGTGAAGAATTGCTGCCCCACCTGGCGCAGGCGGCCGATATCACTCTGTTTGTCGATCGCTTCGCGCCCACGAATCCGGCTATCACCTCACGATTCGAAATTTTTGATTATCGAAAACAACCGGATGCCATCAAACGGCTCCGGGACTTCGACGCAGTCGTCTATCACATGGGAAACGATCATCGTTACCACACCGGCATTTGCGAAACGATGATCAAGCATCCGGGGATTCTTGTCCTGCACGACTTTGCGCTTCAAGACTTTTTTTTCAATCTCGCGCAGACACGAAAAGATTTGCGGCTGTACCTCGATGAAGTTGGCGCTTGCTATGGCGAGACGGTGCAACGGGCGGCGAGCGACGCGCTGGCTGCGGGAGCGGCGCCGCGCATCGCTGCGAATCCGGTGAGATTCCCGCTCAACGATCGCCTGGTGCGCGCTGCGAAGGGTGTGATCGTTCATTCGCACTGGAGCCGGCAACGTCTGGCATCGATCTGTCCCGGCGCGCTCGTTGAGACCATCCCTCATCACATCACCGAAGCCGCCGCTGCCGCGGAACCGGTTCATTCGGAGATCGATGGACCAGTGCGCATCGCGTCGTTCGGTTTGATAACTCCGAATAAAGGAATCGAGCGAGCGCTGCGCGCGCTGTCGGCGTTGCGTGATCGACATGATTTCAAGTATGTGCTCGTGGGCGAACCGAATTCATACTTCGATGTGCGGTCCTTGATTCGCGACTTCGGTCTCGATGATCGCGTCGAAATTACCGGCCGCGTTGATCTCGACGACTTCCAGCGCCACATTGCGGCAGCGGACATCGCGATAAATCTGCGCGAGACAATCATCGGCGAAACCTCTGGAAGTTTGTGCCGCATCATGGCGGCCGGCGTCGCCGCCATCGTTCCTAATGCCGGATGGTTTGGCGAACTTCCAAACGATGCAGTCGTCAAATTAGATATGACGCATCACGCCGATGCGCTCTTAAAAGCCTACCTTGAAAGCCTGATCGTGGACGGCGGTTTGCGGCGCCAAATCGGAGCGAATGCGCGGCGGCATGTGCTGACGAATAATGACATTCGTGACAGCGCGCGGCAGTACCTGGCATTCATCGCACGCGTGATCGATGAACGGCCGGAGCAATCTGTCGTTGATGTATTGGCCAAAGAAATCGGAATGCTCGGAATCAAAGCCAACGGCGATGAAACACTTTCGCGAGTAGTCGCAGAGATCGCTCCGCTCATAACTGCCCCAGACGGCGGTCATGTCCCTGTTCCTTTGGGAGAGGGGAAACGCTGCCTCGAAACGGGCAATCAGATCACCTCCGTACTAACTAATTCTCTCGACAGGGAAACTCTCGAGAAGGACCACGGCCACGGCCGCCTGCAAAAGCTCCAGGGAATTGATTACAAACAAGCGGCCATCGATTATGTCGGCAGGCTCGATGCGGAACGTCGCCACTATCTCTTCACCAAACCGTTTTACAACCTGGCGAATAAGCCTCCTAAACACGCCGGCGAAGGCATGGATGCGGAAACGTTTCGCCACTTCTGCGACTGCGCGAATATCGCCGTGGCGCGTTCTTTGCCTGCGGGTAGCACGATTCTCGATGTGGGCTGCGGATCGGGTTGGTTGAGCGAATATTTCGCGCGGCTGGGTTACGTCGTGAAGGGCATCGACATCAGTCCGGAGTTGATTCAGATGTCCCGCGATCGGATCGCGCGCGTTCCCTACGACGTGGATCACGAAACGACCTTGCGCTGCGAATTCGAAGTGCATGACATCGAGCGCGCGCCGCTGAGCGAGCAGTTCGACGGGGTGATCTGCTACGACTCGCTGCATCACTTCGAAGATGAGCGCGCGGTGATGGCCCATCTCGCCGCGGCCACGAAGTACGGCGGCTCTCTTTTTATCCTGGAAGGTGATCGTCCGCCTGCAGGTTCGGCCACCGCAGATGAATTGATCGACGTGATGAGACGTTTTGGCACGCTCGAGTCGCCGTTTAGTCGCGATTACCTGCGCGAGCTGCTCGACGAACACGGATTCGCCGTCGTCGGCGACTATGCAAGCGTCAATGGTTTGTTCGAACGCGAGTCGATAGCAGACGATCGACTCCATGTGCATCCGCCGGACGTGAATTATCTTTTATGCAAGAAGGTCGTTCGCGAAGCAGGCCGAAGAGCATCGACGGTGCCGGACAGCCGCAATCCGGGAGTCCTTTGCGCGCGATTTGAATTACTGGCCCCGTCGCCCACGCAAGTCGCGCCCGGCGACTGGTTCTCAATCGCTTTATCGATTGAGACTTGCGGCGACACGCTCTGGTTC
>CBFHBI010000072.1:0-8401 GCA_965653755.1 uncultured Blastocatellia bacterium | reverse complement strand
CAGATTCGATAAGTCTAACGAGAGCCGGCGCATCGACGTCGCTGCCGGGTCTGAGCTTTACGTGCCGCATATACTTGCCAGTGCCTTCCATCAGACCCGATGGATCGTCGAGTTCGGCTCCGCGGAAGAAACCAACGTTCACATGGGCTTTGAACGCGTTGACATAGGCGAAGCCGGCATCGGAGATGCAAGCGGTGGGAGCGCCGTCGTGCATCAGTTCGCGCACATCATCTCCGCACTGGCGAATGATGTCGAACCAATGCCGCGCGATAGCGCCCAATTCGTCCGAATGCTCGTTCATCCAAGTGTTGATTGCAGGGTCTCGCTTGACGCCGCCGAAGAATCGCAAAACTTTACTCATGGTTAAATTAGAATCAGCAGTAGGAAACCGATTAGCGACAGCCAACGATTTGTTGGGCAGCCCGCTGAGGGCATCGTCTTCCTGCACAAAATTCTTCATTGGCGATGATTCGCATTATCCATATCAGAGGCGATTAGCCAACGCCCAACTCTCTTGCGCAAGGTCAGGGTGAATTTCCCCTCGTCCGGAACGCCCGGCTCAGAACTGAAGCCTCCGATAATGTAGCCTACGTTTCCATTTACCGCGTACGCGAATGCACGGAGCGACAGTGGCGAACCCGGGGCCGTATAGATTTTTTGGATCGCCGCCCTTCCTCTTACCGGCGGTCGGCCCGGAGAAAGGACAAACCCATCTTCTGTGAACAGTCGCGCCAACGCCGCTGCGTCACCAGCCTTCCAGGCGTTCTCATAATCAGTCAGCACTCGAGCCAATGATGGCGGCAGTGTTATTGAGGCGTCGGGAAGTTTTGCGGCCTGTTGATTTGCAACAGGTTCCGCGCCGAGCATTAACAGTATCAGACTGAGTAAAACAGAACGCATCTTACTTTCCCCCTTCGATACGAAAACTGCCGAGGTTGAGTTGGCCGGGTTGCCGCCGATCGGTCCCTACTCATCGGGATAATTCCGAACCCGTTTGATGAGAAGCTCGCAGGCGGCAACCCCGGTCCCATGATTGTTCGACGGCGTCAACTCTACACATGTCCTGACGCACTCAGTTGCCGATCCCCGCCCCGCGAAAGCATTTCCAACTGCCGTCCGGCATCTTCTTGTACACGACAAGCACCGTCCCACGACCCTGAATCGGCGTGCCACCCGGCGACGCGACATACGACCCAGTGGGGTGAAACCACTCGATGGCCCAGCCACCTCTCAGGAACATCAAGTCCCTGAGTTCCCGAACGTAGCTCAGTACTTTGAAGTTCTTGTTAGCGGTCTGAGCCTGATTGCTCGCGAAGATCACGGGCTTGCCGACTTCTGCCGGCGGGACCGGACCAAGACGAACGGCATCATCGGTATAATTAGCGGACAGCCCCACAGGATCTCTCGATATCGTGGAGGCAATGTCCAATTGGCGAAGCTTCTCGATGGCGGCGCGGTCCGCGTCGCTGCCTCCTATAGTACGTCCCGCCAGCGCAGCCGGCTGAACTGATTGACCGGCCGACGGGGCCATGAATGTCGGGCCGCCCATCCCGCGGAAGCATTTCCATCTGCCATGCCGCATCTTCTTGAGGATCATCAATCTCGCGGCGCGAATCTGCTTTACCTCGCCACCCGACGACTCAACATACGAGCCAGTGATGTATCCCCATTCGATCGCCCAGCCATCGAGCAGCGTCACGTCCTTAGATTCGGGAACGTAACCCAGCACTTTGGCGCCTCGAACAGAGGCCCAGCGCTCGTTGCTCTCTCGAATCGCTTTCTTGCCAATCTCCGCCGGCCGGCCCTGGCCGAGCCGCACCGCGTCATCGGTCCACAACTCCGTCAGGGCTGCCGGATCTCGCGACAGAGTGGCGGCGATCTCCTGCTGGTGGAACTTCTCAATGACGGACAGGTCTCGCGACTTTTTATGGTTTGTCTGGGTGTGAGCAATAACCGATGTGTAAAGTTCCTGGGCCTTAACTTCGCTAACAATCAAACAGAAGCAGAACAACAGAGCAATTCGCGGGATCCATTTCATGTCGGGGGAATCCTCACTTTGCCAGATTATGATAAAGCAGACCGCTTCTACTGGAATTCTTGATGAGAGTCAACAGACCAACGGCGGAGTGGTCCAGGCCACGTCGCCGCCGACCGGCTTCGCCCGATCACGCTTGATGCGAAATACGCTTCCCGTCGCCGCTCCAACGATTTGTTGTGCGTCGCTAATGAGGAATGAATGATGTCGCCGGTAGCTTCGACGCCCGCTAGCTTACGTAACTTAGTAATCTCTTCCGAAGTAAGCCCGGACTTGCGTGCCCACGTCTGATCATCAGTAGTAACGTTACCTTGATTCTTGGATTGGGCACATAGCCTGCGTACAAGAATACTTGGGCTCGAGAATAAGAGACTGACAACGATGAGTACTCTCATTTTGAACTTCAGAAAAAGAAGCAACCGAACGCTTGAGTTGACGCGGCCGCGCGCCAGCGCCCACTGTAGATTCAATCAAGCTTCATGCGAAACACGCTCCCGCGGCTCCGGTCCAACGATTTGTTGGGCCGCGATAGAAAGCAAGAGATCTCAGCCGCCTGGGTACAATTGTCATTCACTTCCCAGCCGGCACCGGCCAGTGAGCATGACGGAAAAAGAAAACCCACTTGCCATCTTCTTTTCGACGAAAATCAGTCCACACAACTGTGCGGTCATCGGCAGGACCGTTCTTTGGTTTGCGATGGAAAACGACTGTTCCCACCGCGATTACTCCGTCTGCGGCAGGCAGGTAGGAAACATCTTTGATTTCTCCGCGGATCGATTCGAGCCCTGCAAAGAATCGGGTGAAGGATTCGTGTATTGCATCCCTTCCCTTATTCATGGCACCGTTCGGAGCAATGAAGAAAGTATCGGAACTCTTCGAGAACAAACTCAAAACCATGTCCGTATCCTTGCGCTCGTGAGCCTCCAATAGCTGTCGGTCCAATTCCCGGTTTTCGGCGATGGTCTTGATGTCCAGTGACTGGCCGCTCTGCGCTGAAGCGGGATTCCACAACTCGCCCAAACACGTCAACAGTAATATAAGCATGACGAATGTTAACGCTCGTTCTCGCATTACTTTCCTCCTTCGCAAATTAAACTTTTGGCCCAACGTCTGAGTTGACTGAGCACGGCGCTACCGAGCAGCTTAGCCGGATTACACTTGATGCGAAAGACGCTTCGCGTGGTTCCGGTCCAAGGATCTGTTCGACCGCCGTTGCGTTAAGAACACATCTTGCGCCCAAGTTCACAGCGACGTTTCTCACAGCAGTCGTCGCACCTGGCTTCCGGTGGATGCACCCTGATTTCCACGTCCGTTGGGTTTGACCACACCGGTTTTAGTTTCTTCTCTGGCGTCGCAAGCGGCAAGATGCGAAAGCTAAAACGCACCACTTCTCGACGCCCGCTCGCGTCATCTTTGGCGGCGTCAAACGTCCAGGCGCGTGCATCTGTTCTCGCTTCATCTCACAATGCTGCGTGCGGTGTTCGGGTCGCCATCGTTTGGCGCCGGCTTTAGTGACAGAACGGCGGTCATGATGTTGTAAACGTCCACGTTATTGAACGGCTCGACTACGACGCCGCTTTTGAATGCCGGGCCGTGCGCGATGAAGGTGGCCCTCATAGTTGGCAAGGCGTTGTCGTAACCGTGTGCGCCGATCAGATGCCCCGGGATCCTACGGCTCTGAACTTCGTCTGAAAACTTGTCCTTCTCAAAGATGCGCCAGCCTTCATCCGGGGTGCAAATGATGGGCGCGATCCGGCGGTTGTTTTGATAATGAAAGCGCGTTGGGATTTGACCTTTGAGATAACATCGCGCGTGTTTCATCTTTCCGCTTGAAAGCTCCTGCTCGATGATCGCGTCCTCTCCCATCTTAGGAAATATCTGCGTCAACTCGTCGCCCCAAATTATTCTTTCTGCGCGCCTGGTCTCGAAATACTGATCAAGTAAAACCACGTCCGTGGGTTTGACCTGGGCCATGCCATGATCCGAAACGATGATGATATTGGTGTGATCATAGATGTCGCGCTGTTTTAGACCTTTGATGAGGCGGCCGATGGCGCTGTCAACTTCTTCAATCGCCCGTTTGACTTCAGGCGAAGACGGCGAGAAGTGATGGCCGGCAGTATCGACATCACTGAAATACAAAGCTACAAAACTCGGTCTTTGTGCGGCCGGCAGATCGAGCCATGAAAGCGCGGTATCGACTCGTTTCGAGTTCGGGGTGCTTTCATCGTACGGCTTCCAGTAAGAGGATCGCACACCGAGAATCTCCGCTTCCGATCCGGGAAAGAAGTAACAAGCGCCGCGCACCCCATGCCTCTCAGCCCTCACCCAGATGGGTTCGCCACCCCACCAGCGCCCGTCCTGTACCGCGGGTTTGTTACTCGGGGCGAAGGTAGCTTTGAAGACGGGATCAAAAATCTCATTAGCGATGATGCCGTGGTGTTCGGGATATAGGCCGGTGGCGATCGTGTAATGGTTGGGGAAAGTCAGCGCTGGAAAAACCGGAGTCATCCATTTCGCCTGGACACCTTCGCGGGCCAATGTCGTTAGATTCGGCGGTTGATATTTCGTCAGGTAATCGAAGCGAAACGCGTCAATCGAAACAAGTATCAGGGTCGATCTGCTGCTGGTCTGCGAACTAGTGGAACCAACCTGAACTGACAGCAGGATGCAGAAGAGCAGTGCTAAAACTGCGAATTGTCGTCTTGCTCGACTCACAATCGGCGGGCGATATTCATGGCGAAAATCGAACTCAATTCAAATTCATTGAATTCCAAATTTACCGGCTACGGGTGAACACTGCAAATAATGCGGAATTGATGACACGCTATACTGTTCGACGATCTCGCCGACCGTGAGCAGAGCAAGTCATCGAGCAAGACACCAGTGGAACGAGGATAACCGGATGATCGGATGATCGGGCTTTGCTGTGAAGGTTAATCTGCACGGAAGGCGACACGGAACCCCACATCCAGGTCGCGGCTGGGCGGTGCGCCCGAGAAGCGAAGGGCAGAGCTGCTAATCTGCGGAATACGCTTTCCCCAACTGCCGCCACGCATAACCCGAACTCCGTTCCCTTCATCACGCACGGGATCTTTGGCACTCAGGACTTTGTAGGATCCTAACCAGTCTTGACACCACTCCCAGACGTTGCCCAGCATGTCGTAAAGGCCGAACCTGTTCGGCCGGAATTGTCCGACTGGTGCCGTGAACACATAGCCGTCCTCCGCCACGGTGGTATGCCAGTCAGGAAACTTCTTCTTGGCTGTTCCGTCGGCAACGTTGCCTACCTTGACCAAGATCTCCGGAGAGTCGCCGCTGTAAAACCGCGTTGCTGAACCAGCCCGAGCGGCGTATTCCCACTCAGCCTCTGTTGGCAGTCGCACCGCTTTCATGCTCCGTTGCGACAGCCATCGGCAGAAGGCGTTGGCATCGTTCCAGGTCACGTTCACCACCGGGTGTTCGTCGGTTTGCGCAAACCCCGTAGAGCTCCAGCTATATTTCGGCTTGCGACCTTCAATCTTCCCAGTGTCCTCGTCGTAGCCCCAGGCGCCCTGGCCGTCTGTCTCCGGTTCAGTACGGTAGCCAGTCTCGTTTACAAACGCCCGAAACTGGCCGCGCGTCACCTCATATTTACCCACATAAAAATCATGGGTGAGTGTCACCGGATGCTGTTCCTCGTCATTGCGACGATCCTTCTCGGACGGCGGCGAGCCCATTATGAAGCTGCCTGCTGAAATCCGGACGAACTCCATCTTGACGCCAGCGCCAAGGTCCAGCACCAGCACTCGGCGTTGGCCGCGCCCAGTCTTTCCCTCCTGGTAATACTCGAAGGTCTCTTTTCTCTCGCCGGACTTTGACGTGCCAATTACCGGCAGCGCTAAAGACGAGATTCCCAGCGAAACCAGCACCACTCCCAGGCTCACAGTCCTCTTTGTTCTGCTCATTTGGGATTGCATGTTGTTTGTCGCGCACGAACGTCTGCATCACCCGCGGTTCTATTCAACCTTCCTGGGAGACTTCGTGACGGGGGTTGAATGCCGCCGTTGTTTGCTGCACTCTCCCGTAGAGGGCGTTCATTGCTTACTCCTTCTCCCCCTACCAATCCTGTGCCCGAAGTATGATCGTCGCATTAGTTGTCCTCTCCAGTTCTGACACCACTTCCCTGGTAAGTGGCAGCCTCGCAGAGAAGGTTGGAAAAGATATCGAAACTGATAAGGCACCTTCCCTGAAACCGTTCGCATCGTCATCGGTAAAATCAGACATCATTCGCATCGATTAATTGTATGCATTGGCATCCACTTCTGTGAAAAGGGCTCGATCTGCCCTCTCTCACTCGTATTCTCACACCATCACGTCAGCGCGCGCTCGCACGCCCAAGGCAAGGACTCGCCTGAGGATGACGGATGATCGGGCTTTGCCTCAAAATCAGGTGAAGAGTTAGCGGCTGGCCGTTTCCGCGCCGCCGCAGCGCGGCGAATGTTTATTGAAATCGACTCGCTTCTTTTCTCTCTTTCCGCATTGAACAAAATGCTCTGCATTTGCTCAATGCTCAGGAGATTAGAAATGTCGCGTGAACTATAAACATGTCGTGCCTAACGGCACGGATGCGCAAACACCTCTATCGATGACTTTAGCGGCAAAGCCGGGTGTCGGATAATCGGAACGATCGGACGATCGGACGATCGGACGATCGGGCTTTGCCCCAAAAGTCCTGTTTGACTCATAAGTCGGAATCTTGACCCAAAACTGCCTTGTCCTCACCTGCGGGAAACGGTTCCCCCCGTTCCTTGTATCGCTCAAAAGCAGCCTTGGCGTTTTTCAAAACGGCGATTTTCTTGTCGGCCTGCGCTATCGCCAAGTCCCATCCTGATTTCTTTATACGCTGAGTGATACTTTTCTTCTTGACATCTTTATACGTCATAGTATAATGACCCTCAAATGGATGATGCGATTTTCAAAAATGCTTTGGAAGAAGCGAATAAGAAGCTGGAACAAATGCTCCTTGAACAAGCCGATATGGATGGCCGACAGCTTCAGTTGGACAAGGATATTGCCAAATGGACGGAAAAAACTATCCATTTGGCCGCGTTGTGCGATGACGATGAAACAACGGAGCGCGCTGCGAAGGCTGTCCAAGAATCCGGTCTCACAAGCGCCGTACTTCAAGTGCTGAAAGCTTCGAGCGAACGCGCCTTGAGCGTGGTGGCGATTAGAGATGGAATCACGCAACTTGGTTTTGACGTAAGCGAGTACAAAAATATTTTGGCCACGCTTCACATTACGTTGAAACGCCTGCACGAACGAGGCGAAGTGACCGCTCCTTCTTTCGTCTTCAAAAAGACAGGAAAAAAACTTTATAGATGGAATCCCCGGCCCCGTGCGGGATCGGAATTGAGCAAGGCCGTAATTGGTGCGGCTGCCCCTTTCCTTACAACTCAGCAGAAAGTTTTGAAAGAAGTGGCCGAGACGTCGGGATTGCGTTACAACGTGGTGCCGCGATCCCCGGCGAAAAGCCGCAAAAGGAGACATCGCACGCACACGGGACCGAAGATTGGCGATGTGTTGAAAGAAGCATTGATCCCAGGAAAGAAGGATTGAGGTTCTTTGAAAGTTAATTAGAGGCGGGATAGCCAAGTCCGGTAAGGCAGACGAGTTGCAGTCGTCCACCGCCGGTTCGAATCCGGCTCCCGCCTCCAATTTTGCAGTCCTGACGGATGCGCTAACACCCGTCAGAACGTTCAACCACACAGTCGAAGCTATGTGGCCTAAGCAACCGAGATTATACGCTTCTGGCTGTGTCTTAACCAAAAGAAAGGTAGAGACATCATGGAAGCGAGAGAACAACGCGGTCTTGAGATAGCCGCTAAATCGAAGTTGCAACGGTCTGATGATGGTCGTCGCTGGTTTGTACCTTCCCAGAGCCGACCGAACGGCGACCACTACTACACAGTCCGGCCTGACGCTGCTAAACCACATTGCAGTTGTCCAGACTTTGAGTGTCGCCAGCTTCGCTGTAAACACATCTTCGCAGTCGAATTTGTGATCCAGCGAGAGTTCAGTTTCAACGAAGAAACCCAAACCGAAACCGTCACCGAAACCGTGACGGTCAAGCAAACCTACAGTCAGCAATGGACGGCCTACAATCGAGCGCAGACCAACGAAAAGGATCGCTTTCTTTCGTTGCTCAATGAACTCTGCAAAGGCATCGAAGACCCGATCCAAACTAATGGCCGTCCGCGTCTGCCGCTGTCCGATATGATCTTCGCTTCGACGTTCAAGGTTTATTCGACGGTGAGCGGGCGGCGCTTCATGTGCGATCTCAATGACGCGCACAGCAAGGGATTCTTGACGCGAGCGCCGCAC
>CBFHBI010000071.1:0-8453 GCA_965653755.1 uncultured Blastocatellia bacterium | reverse complement strand
CGTTGTCTGTTTAGTGCAGACGTTTCAAATGATGTCGAGCACGTTGGCGAAACGTTGAAGCAACTGGTGAAACCGTTCGCGTCGCAAGCGACCTTGAAATGGATTCTGAACAATCGGCTGCCGACGCCACAGCACATTCAATTTCACCGCCTGGCAAAAAAGATCGACGAGGTCGTCTATCGCATCATCGACGAACGGCGCGCCAACGAAAAAGATGAAGGCGACTTGCTTTCGATGTTGCTAAAGGCGCGCGACGAAGACGGCAGCCAGATGGACGATCGGCAGTTGCGGGATGAAGTAATGACGCTGTTTCTCGCCGGACACGAGACGACTGCGCTGACGCTTTCCTGGACCTGGTATCTGCTCGGGAAATATCCGGCAGTTGAGCAGAAGTTTCACCGCGAACTTGATGAAGTGCTGGACGATCGCGCGGCGACGATAAGTGATCTCGCGCAATTGAAATTCACCGAACAGATTTTGAAAGAGTCGATGCGCCTCTATCCGCCCGCCTATGGTCTGGGACGCGAAGCAATCGCCGATTGCGACATCGGAGGCTATCGCGTTCCGGCTGGCACTCAAGTGTTCATGTTTCAGTGGGCCACCCAACGCGACCCGCGCTTTTTCGACGACCCGCTGGAATTCAAACCAGAAAGATGGACCACCGACTTTGAAGCCCAACTGCCAAAGTACGCTTACTTTCCTTTCGGCGGCGGTCCCAGAGCATGCATCGGCGCATCATTCGCAATGATGGAAATGATTCTTGTGCTGGCGACGATTGGGCAACGATATCGACTGGAACTCATCATGGATCATCCGGTCGAGACCTATCCCGCGATGTCTTTGAGGCCGAAGCATGGCGTAAAAATTGTTGTGGGATTGCGACGCTGATTTCGCTACCAGCGCCAAGCGTTAAAGTGGTATTTTCAGACCATGGGACTGGTAAATGGAAAACTGATTTTGAAGAATCCACGGTTGCCGGAGCTTGACCCGGTCCCGGTTGAAGCTCTCGTAGATTCGGGAGCGACCCATCTCTGCATTCCGGAACACGTTCAACTACAACTGCAACTCGAAGAAATCGACAGCAAAGAGGTTACGCTTACCGATGGTACGAAAAGGCTGGTTCCTTATGTTGGTCCGATCGAATTGCACTTCAAGAATCGAGTTGGCTTTGCAGGTGCGCTCGTGATGGGCGATCAGGTATTGCTCGGCGCGATACCCATGGAGGACATGGATCTGGTAATCATTCCAAAGACCCGCACGCTCGACATAAATCCGAACAGCCCAAACTTTGCTTCGTCGATCGCGAAGTGTTCGCGCGATTAGATCAGCGCATCAACCAGCAACGCCCACTCTTCCAGCGCAAACGTTTCCGCCCGCCGCAAGGGAGCAATGCCGGCTTCACATAAAACTATGCTGGCGCCGCCGCGTTTTCTGAGCAGGTCCTGAATTGGTTCTGGCGCTTCACGCAGGTTGTTGAGGATCGTCTTGCGCGGATGCGCGAAGCCGGCGCTGACGACTTGCCACAACAAGGCTTCGTCTTTCACGTCAGCAGCAATTCGATCAAGCACGCGCAGATGTGCGACCGTGCTCCAGACTTTCGGCGCGGGTCGAAAGGCTTGCGGTGCTACGTCGAATAGCTTTTCAGTTTCGCAATAAGCTTCGACAAATACTGAAAGAAATCCGCGATCGCTCGATGCCGGCGGCGCGGTGATGCGATCGACTACTTCGCGCTGCAACATCAAAGTCATGTCCATGAGGCAATGACGCTGGTCGATCAGCCGTTGAAGAATGGCCGTGCCCACGTTGTAAGGCAGATTCGCAACTACGCGCGCCCGTTCGGCGGGTTGAATCATTTCACAAAAATTAGCGGTGAGAGCGTCGGCTTCAAACACTTCGACACTAGGCTTGCTCGCCAGCTGGGCCCGTAATTCGGGCGCGAGATCATGATCCAATTCGATTGCGATCAAGCGGCCCGCGTGTTGGGCGAGCCGCGAGGTCAAGGCGCCGCGGCCTGGGCCAATCTCAACAATAGTCTCGTGCGATCGCGGATTTACCGACGCAACGATGCGGTCGATGACGTTACGATTGACCAGAAAGTTTTGTCCGAAGCGGCGCTTGGCGTGTCTCTTATTCGATTCGAATGACATGCGCCCTCCCTAACGGTCGGGCTACTGCCCCGCTCGCGATTCTGGGTAGCCAGTTATTTCGACGTCGCGTCCGTATCGCGCAACTTCAACGTCGATGAGTTGAAATGCGTCGGCGATCTTATCCGCGCCGGAGCCGCCGATTGCGGACGGCGCATCCTGACTGCCGATAATGATCGGCGCGACGAAGAACGTAACCTTATTGACCAGGCCCGCTTCGAGAAACAAACCGGCAAGCAATGGACCACCTTCGACCAGCACGCTCTGGATCGATCGTCGGCCTAGTTCGTCGAGCACTCCGGCGAGATCGAGTGCGGAGCCCTGACAGACGACCTCGACGCCGCGCGCTTCCAATTCAGCCAGCGCCTCGGAATCGGGCTCTTCGTGCGCGAAGATGATGACGGGCGCAGCATCTGTGGTTTGCGCGAGTTGCGATTCAGCGGACAGATGCAGATACTGTTCGATCACCACGCGCACCAGTGGCCGCCGGCGTTTTCGGCCCGAGCGATCCGTGAGCAAAGGATCATCGGCACGTATGGTCCGCCCGCCTGCCATGATCGCGTCGTATTGATGGCGCAGTTCATGAACTCGAGCCCGCGAATTTTCGCTCGTTATCCAACGCGAATCGCCGGTAGCCGTCGCTACTTTGCCGTCCAGAGAAACCGCCATCTTCAGATGAACGAATGGACGGCCCGTGCGCATGAAATGAATATAAGCCTCGTTGAGACGCGAAGCTTCATCGGCCATCACTCCGGTGCACACTTCGATTCCCGCGGCGCGCAAGCGAGCGAAACCACGTCCTGAAACTTTCGGATTAGGATCGTCAACCGGCGCCACTACGCGTCTGACGCCGGCCGCGATCAAAGCTTCAGTGCAAGGAGCGGTGCGGCCTTGATGAGCGTGCGGTTCGAGCGAAACATATGCAGTTCCACCGCGCGCTCTTTCGCCGGCCTGGTCGAGCGCAATTGTCTCGGCATGTTTGATTTCGTCGTAGAGATAGAAGCCTTCGCCAGCGACCGCGCCCTTTGCGTCGGTTATGACTGTCCCGACCAATGGCCCGGGGCTGACCTGGCCTACGCCGCGCGCTGCGAGATCGAGCGCGCGCTGCATCAGCGTTTGATCGGCTGGCAAATTATTAGTCATCGGCTGTGGTTAACGCCGCGGCGCGGCGAGATGTTTATAGCACCGTCAGCCACAAAAGCAATTGCGCTCCGAAGAGCGCAAGATGAATTAAATGTGATCCAGTCGATAGACATCTCGGGCCTGTCGGCACGAACCGCATAGTCCAAGCGTCAGACCTCAATTGAATAAACTATTAACGTACTGTTCTGCGTCGAACACGACGAGGTCGTCAACTTTCTCTCCAATTCCCGCATAGCGGATCGGCAAACCCAATTCTTTCGCAATCGCGACCGCGATACCGCCTTTAGCCGTGCCATCAAGCTTTGTCAGCACGATGCCGGTCACGCCCGCAACTTTCAAAAATTGCCGCGCCTGTTCCAGTCCATTCTGACCGGTGACGGCATCGACTACCAGCAACGTCTCATGCGGCGCGCCTTCGACTTCGCGTCCGGCAACGCGTTTCATCTTTTCGAGTTCGGCCATCAGATTCGATTTGTTATGCAGCCGGCCGGCGGTGTCGACGATGAGCACGTCAGAACCGCGCGCCTTCGCCGCTTTCATTGAATCGAACAGCACCGCGGCCGGATCGGTTCCTTGCTTCTGCTGAATCAAAGGCACGCCGGTGCGCTCGGCCCAGATTGCCAGTTGATCCGAAGCCGCGGCGCGGAAAGTATCCGCGGCGCAAATCAAAACATCGTTGCCTTCCGCTTTGATCCGCTGGGCCAGTTTCCCGATCGTCGTCGTTTTGCCGACACCATTGACGCCAACGATCATCATCACGTACGGAGCGATGTCGTCGGGCACGGTGCTCTCTGACGCGACTCCTTGTCTTTCTGACGCCTGCAGAATCGAGAGCAACTCAGATTTGATCGCGGCTTTCAACTTTTCGATGTCGTCGATCTCTTTCCGGCTGATGCCGCGACGGACAGTTTCCAGCACGTGGATCGTCGTGGGCACACCAATGTCCGCGGCGATCAGCGCTTCTTCCAGTTCATCGAGCAAGGCAGCGTCGATTTTCTTTCCGGCCGCAAAGACGCTGTCGATTCTGTCGGAAAGCGATTCTCGCGTAGCCGCCACCGCCCGCCGAAAGCGCGCTGAGAATTCCTGCTCGAGTGCCGCCTCGCGCTCCTGCAATTGCTCGATCGAAAGATCGAGCCCGAGCACCGACGTCTGCCAGGGAAGTTCAGCGCTCGGTGCTGGAGGCTGAACCTCTTGTGGCTGCGCCGCGAGTGCTGCTTGTTCAGCGGTAGTCGCACTGGGCGTTTCCGTCAACGGTTCATCCGCAGTGGTGCGATTCAGCCCCAGCGAGACAAACTGATCCTTCTTTCTTCGCCAAAAAGGCATTCGTAACTCCTAATATGAAAACGAAAGATGAGGTTTGATTATAAGCAGAAGCGACGCGGTGTCAGAAGCCCGCGCGTCAGCAAGGGCATCATTCGCGATGCGTTACTCCGGGCGAACAATGGTTCGTCAATGAGTGCGTGCCCTCCCTCACGGTCGGGCTTGCGGATACTAACTGACGGCGATCAGGGAATCAGGAGTCGGTGTGAGCGGCAACGGCTGCAGGTTGCGAAACTCGCTTTGCTTGCGAATCAAGCGAGTCACGCCTGGACGAATCTTTCCGGCTTCGCAGGCGGCAATGAAGGCAGCGACCACGCGCGCATCGTAACGCGTGCCGACAAAACTCTTCAGGCGCGTCAAGGCAGCTTCCAGGTCCATCGCTTGTTGATAAGGCCGGTCCGTGGTCATCGCATCAAAGGTATCGGCGACTGAGACGATGCGTGCCTGCATGGGAATCTGATCGCCTTGCAATCCTTGCGGATAACCTTCGCCGTTGATCATCTCGTGATGCATGTACATGCCCGGCAGAAAATCGCGCATCGCGGGAATCTGCGACATGATCTTGAAACCTTTCTGTGGATGCGACTTCATGATTTCAAATTCTTCATCCGTTAAGGCCGCAGGTTTCTTCAGAACGCGATCGTCGATGCCGATCTTGCCGACGTCGTGCAACAGCGCGCTGACGCGAATCTTTTCAATGTCACCTTCTGGTAAAGCCAAAGCCTGCGCCGTCGCGACTGAGAAACGGGACACGCGTTCGGAATGACCGCGCGTGTAGGGATCCTTTCCATCAATGGCCGCCGCCAAAGCTTTCACAGTCCCCACAAATAGTTCGCGGTTCTCTTCGGCGGAACATTGCAAGTCGCCGATGAATTGTTCTACTTGATCGGTCATCTGATTGAAAGACGTTCCCAATTCACCAAGTTCGGTTCGCCCCAGAACTCGCACGCGTCGCGAGAAGTCTCCGGCCGCGATTCTTCGAGCGCCGGCCGCGAGTTCTCGCACCGGGCGTGTCAACATCTGCGCGAAGAAGAATCCGAAAATTAATGCGAGCACGGCCGCCAACATGCTGACGAGCAAAGTCTGAGTGCGCATGTCGCTTACCGAAGCCAGCGCCGCCGCCTCGTCCTGAATCGCGATCACGCCCAGCATTGAATTCTGATCCAGCTCGACCGTCGCGTATGAACCGAGCATGGGTGTTGACTTCCCGTCATGGTCCAACGAAAAGGGTTCCCAGGCCGATTGAACTTGCGCGCCCGTTTCCAACCAATCCTGCACGACCTTTAGATCGGTCATGGGCCGTTCAGAGAAAGCTACGGCCGCGTCAGGATGCGCGACCGCTCTACCGTTTTGATCGACGACGAAGACGACCGGCAGTCCCGCGTCCAACAATTCACGTGCGCTCTTTGATGAGGATTGCTGAACTGCTTTGAAGACTTCCTGGAAGGAAACGACAGCAATTACCGCGGCGGTAATTTGATCGCCGTTCATTACGGGCGCCGCGATTGTCAATCCCATCTCCTGGCCCGATCGAATCACTTGCGGACGCCCGATGATGATCCCACGGCCGCTCATATGCGCAAGCACATCGCTGATGCGCTGATCGACCTCTTCACGCTTGATTAGATCGACCTGAAACGCGCGATGAATTTCTCCTCTGACCGGACAGATTGCCAACGCGATCAGATTCGGATCATCCTGAAGGCTCTTTTGCAGCCGCGCGTCGTAGCCGGAATCAGCCGGCAACTGATTGCTGCCGGCAATCTCAAAAGCGCGCGCCAGTCCAATTACCACCTCGCGATACCTTTGACCGTAAAGCTCGATTTGCCGCGCCTTGTCGCGCACAAGTTGCGCCTGATAACGACCTTCGATCGCACGCAGTTCATCGGCGCTGCGCCGCGAAAGCAACACGCCGGCAACGCTCAACGGCAGGAGACCTACCAGCAGGAGCACTGCCAGCACAACGTAAAGAAGTCGAATTTTATTCAGACGCTCTAACACTAAGGCTTTGGATGATGAAGTCCTTGCAGGTCGCGTATGTGGTACACCGACGCAGGTGGCGACGGCGCTACAACTAGATTAGCCGCCCCGCGATGCGGCTGTCAACGCTTTTGGCCCATATTTAACTGATGAAATAATAAAGTTTATCATGGGATTCTGGCCGATCTTGAACTCTTAGCAAATAAGAACAGCTGCTTAGCCGTTCATGCATTGGGAGCGATATCCATAATTTACAAACTCGGAAATAGCGGCGCGCGTCTAAAGAGTTGACTGCGCAGCTTGTTGCGCAGAACATTTGGTTGCCGCGGCCGGACGCGGGCCTTGAGCCAGATGGAAACGGTTAGCAACGACGAGCAAATGGTTGAGCGGGCGCTGTCAGGCGATCCGGAGGCTTTCGGTGAAATTGTGCGCCGCTGGGAGCGTCGCATCTTCGCGCTCGCTTACGGAATGCTCGGCCGCGAGGAGGACGCGCGCGATGCTACGCAAGAGACGTTCATGGCGGCGTTCCGAAACCTGCGTGGGTTTCGCGGTGATGCCAAGGTCTCTTCGTGGTTGCATCGGATCGCGGTGAACCAATGCATCACGCGTCAGCGACGCGCAAAGGTCCGTGGCGAGACAGCGCTTGAGGATGAGGCGGAAAAAAATGCAGCAGTATTCGCATTGCCGATCGATGCTTCGCCGGCGCGATCGGCCGAAGCGATTGAGCGGAGCAAAGCAGTGCGTAAAGCTGTCTGCGCTTTGCCGCCTGATTTGCGGCAGGTAGTCGTGATGAAAGAATTTGAGGAATTGACGTTTCAGCAGATCGCCGACGCGCTCGAGATTCCTTTGAGCACAGTGAAGAGCCGCCTGTACACCGCGCTGCGGCAATTGCAAATGCGTCTGCAGAAATTTGGCGATAGTGAAAGCGCTATGATAGAGAGCAGGTAGTAATTATGAGAGACACACACGAACGACCAGTTTGTCATCGAGCCGAGGACCTGGTCAGCTATCTTTACGGCGAAACGAGCGAGACGGACACATTTGATTTTGCCAATCATCTACAACAGTGCGACGCCTGCCGCAGCGAGTTTGCCGTATTCAATCAAGTACATGATTCGATCCAACTTTGGCGGGATGAAGCGCTCGGCGCCTCATTCAATCCGGCGCACGTAGCGTCTCCTGTGGCGATCGACTCAACCCAGTTCGTTCGTCACGAGCGGAAGCTTTCTGCGCTGGCGGCGTTACGCGAGTTCTTTAGCGTGTCTCCGCTTTGGTTGCGCAGCGCGACTGCGTTTGCGGCCTTGCTGCTGTGCGTCCTGGGCGTGATGATGATCGCGCGGATGTCTCGTCAACCTGTTGGGATCGCCAAAATCGTTGACGAAAAGAAGTACACGCAACAAGAGTTGGATACTGCGGTCAACAGCGCCGTAAATCGTGCGCAAGTGGAGCTGACCGCCAGACAAAATGAATCAACGACGACCGCTGTTGGTCCAGTCGAGCCGCGACAATCGCCGAAACATCCGCAAGTGGCAGCAAACCAAACGAAGAATATTCGACCCCGTGGTTTGAATCGCCATGAGCGCGAGCAACTCGCCGCGGATCTCCGTCTGACTTTGCCGGCAGATGAAGAAGAGTTGTTGCTGGCGTTGCCTGAGCAGGACAGACCTAATCAATGATGGAAAGTAAGGCAATCATGAAACACGAACAGACAAAGCCCCTATTCACCTGGCTCGCAGCGCTCTTGCTGTTGACTTGCGCATTTGAGTGCGCGGACGCGCAGACGACCACGACGCCAAGCCAAGCGTCGCCGCAAAATCAAGCGTCGAACAACGCTGCGACTCAAGCGGTAAAGCCACAAAATCTTCC
>CBFHBI010000070.1:0-8553 GCA_965653755.1 uncultured Blastocatellia bacterium | reverse complement strand
ACTCTGCGTCAGGCCGGGCACGAACTGCCCTTTCTTGTCGGTAACCGTAATGGGCAGACGGACGCGGCGAATGATCGTGACCACGCGCGCTTGGTCTGAGTCAGGCGTTGGTGAAGGCGTGGGTGTTGCTGTCTTAGGCTGCTGCGCTCCGGCGAACGCAAGCGGCAGCAACAGAATTCCCGATAAAAGAAAATATGCGAACTTGATCATTGGTTGAGTATTTCGAGTTGAGCCGCAATTCGCCGACGGGAATTCGATGCCAAGCCGAGTTGACTCAGTTGCCCTTTTCGGCGGCGAAAGCGACGGTGAATCAAATTAAAGTTTGTCGATCTTGGCCGCCAGCACAAAATCACTCTCAGTCAGCCCGTTGATCTTATGCGTCCAAATCGAGACGTCCGCTTTGCCCCAACCAAAGCAGATATCCGGATGGTGTCCCTGTTGTTCCGCCAGCTCACCGACGCGATTCACAAAATCGAGTGTCTCGCGAAAGTCATCAAACTTGTAACTGCGCTGCAAGTGATGCTCATCTACGACATCCCATGTAGGTATCTGCTCAGCCAGCGGCCGAATTTCGTCACCGCTCAGCGCGGGCACACCGCCTCGACATGGCACGCATTGGCGTTCAGCTAAATCTGTCATCAACTCCTCCGCAAATTTCTGCGATGAATCCTTTTCAGATTACCACAGGTCGATAACCGTTTCCGCTCGCGGACAGCGCGTGGCTGACTTCTGCTGAACCGTTTGCGATAATGGCAAGCACTCGAATCTTGAGCGCCAATCACGCAACGACTTTATGAGCGAAGCGATGGACAAAGTGCGCGGCGTGCGCGAATTGCCGATTTTTCCCTTGCCGGTCGTACTGTTTCCCGGCATGCCGATGCCGCTGCATATCTTCGAAGAGCGTTACCAAAAGATGCTGACCGACATTCGCGGGGGAAATAATTTGTTTGGCCTATCGTACTTCGATGCGTCGGTTTCGGATCGCGATGTGCCGCCGGCCGGACACATCGGCTGCGTCGCTGAAGTGGCTGAGACGCAGGCTTTGCCGGATGGCCGATCGAACATCCTCGCCGTGGGCCTCGTGCGTTATGAAGTGGAATCTTATGTAGAGAGCGGCGATTTATACCTGGTGGGCCGCGCAAAATATTTCGAAGACGACGATCATGACGATCCCGTTTTGACGACGCAATCGCAAGACGTGGCCACGATGTTCATGCGCGTCGCCAATTCGATTCGCGCAATCAACGATGAACGCGGCAACCTGCCCGACATCAGCGACACCGATCCGCAGAAGCTTTCGTTCCTGGTGTCGGCTGCGTTGGAAATCGAAGTCGATCAGAAGCAGGAATTATTAGAACTTAGATCGACGTCCGATAGGCTGACTCGTTTGCGCGATCTGCTGGCCAAGGTCGTCGGCAATTACGAAGAACGCGCGCGGCTGCATTCGATCGCCAAGCGCAACGGCCACGGCGGGAAGAAGATCGAGCTTGAATAAGACTCGCGCCAGTCAGTACCACCTGCGGTAGCGGGTGGTTCATTTGTAAGATCGTGTCGAGCCACGGCTACACCACAATCACAGTTACGGTCCTTTTCTTTGGCGCCGCCCGCGACACGATTGGCAGCGAAGAGATCGCGATCGATCTCCCGACGGAATCATCAACGGCCACTGCGCGCGAAGCGATATTGATGAAGTATCCTGCGCTTGCGCGCTTCGGCAACTCATTGTTATTTGCTGTCAACCAGGAATATGCCGAACCCGATCGCCAAATTCACGACGGCGACGAACTCGCGGTTTTCCCGCCAGTCAGCGGCGGCGCATTTGCTGGGAACGCGGACGCCCCGTCCGCATCGGTGTCTAATGACTTCTTTGAATTAACGACAGAGCCAATCGATGTCGGCACAGTCGCGCGCCGCGTCATCCTGCCGCAATGCGGCGCGACCGTCACGCTTGATGGTTACGCGCGGGAATGGACCAAAGGCCGCCGCACTTTATATCTCGTTTACGAAGCGTACTCATCGATGGCAATTAGCGAGATGAAGCGACTTGGCGCGCAAGCTCACGAGAAATTTGAGATTGCTCACATCGGCATCGTCCATCGCACCGGCCGTTTGGAGATTGGCGAGACCTCGGTGGTTATCAGCGTCAGCGCCCCGCATCGCCGCGCCGCGTTCGAAGCCTGCGAGTGGGCCATCCGCGAACTCAAACGCACCGTCCCGATTTGGAAGAAAGAAGTTTTTGAAGACGGAGAAATTTGGGTTGAAGGGGAGCAGTCAGTACCACCCGCGTAAGCGGGTGGAATAAAGGGCCTCCTTTAACCCATCCGCTCACGCGGATGGTACTGACTTAAGTCGATGCAACCGCCCTGCGACTAAGCCTCTTCGGTTTCCTCGTCCGCTTCAACCACCGCCGCGCTCGTCACTCGATCGCCTTCGTCAGTCTTGATCAAGCGCACGCCTTGAGCGCTGCGGCCGGTCTTGCGGATTTCGCCGGCTTCCAGACGAATCAGTTTCGCTTGCTGGGTGATGATCATGATTTCTGATTCATCCTCCACCGGGAATACCGCGACGACCTTGCCGGTTTTGTCGGTCGTCTTCATGTTGATGACGCCTTTGCCGCCGCGCGATTGCAGACGATAAGTTGAGATCGCGGTCTGTTTGCCGTAGCCACGCTCTGAGACTGAAAGCATTCGTTCCGAGTCATCGGCCGACACCGCGCACAGTGAAACCACGAAGTCGTCTTTGCGTAAATCGATGCCGCGGGTGCCGCGCGTGGCGCGTCCCATCGGACGCGCATTCTTCTCGTCAAAGCGAATCGCAAAACCGTCATGCGTCGCGATGAAGATACGCTTCGTGCCGTCAGTCAGAACCACGTCGAGCAGCTCATCGCCTTCGTCAATGTTGATGGCGATGATGCCGTTCGAACGAATATTCTGAAAATCTGCCAGCGAAGTCTTCTTGATCACGCCTTTGCGTGTGACCATAACGACGTAGCGGCCTTCCGAGAATTCCTTTACCGGCACCACACCGGCGAGTTTGCGATCCGAAGGAATCTGAATGAGATTCACAATCGCTTTCCCGCGCGATGCAGCCGCCGCGTCCGGCACCTCGTGGACCTTCATCTTGTAAACCAGACCGTCGTCGGTAAAGACCATCAAGTACGCGTGCGTCGAGGCGATGAACAGATGCTCGACGAAGTCTTCGTTCTTGGCCATCGCGCCGAAGCGGCCTTTGCCGCCGCGGCCCTGGCGCTGATAGGTCGTGACCGGCGTACGCTTGATGTAACCGCTCTTGGTGACGGTGATCGCCACGTCTTCGTCGGCGATCAAGTCTTCGATCGTGTATACGGACCCTTCGTCGGTGATCTCCGTCCGCCGCGCATCGCCGAATTGCTGCTTCACTTCTTCAAGCTCTTTGACGATGACTGCGCGCAGTGATTGTTCGTTCGCCAGAATCTCTTCCAGTTCGGCAATCAATTTAATGATCGATTCATACTCTTCGATGATCTTCTGGCGTTCGAGCGCCGAGAGCCGGCGCAACTGCAAATCGAGAATTGCCTGCGCCTGAATCTCAGAAAATGACAGCCGCTCCATCGCCTTCTTCAATTTCGGCAGGTATTTGTTCAGCGGTTCGTTCGACGGAATGCCTTTCCATGATTTGACCTCGGTTGCGGTGGCGAGATTGCCCGTCAACCACGTGCGCGCTTCATCGACTGAGCGCGAATTCCGAATCAACGTCACAATGTAATCGAGCGCATCGATGGCTTTCGTCAAACCTTCCAGGATATGGGCGCGCGCTTTCGCCTTCTTCAGTTCGTATTCGGTGCGGCGGCGCACAACCTCGCGGCGAAAGTCGATGAAAGCCTCGAGTATCTGCTTCAAATTCAGCACCCGCGGCTGGCCATTGACGATGGCCAGGTTGATGACGCCGAACGAGGACTGCATCGGGGTGAGTTTGAAAAGCTTATTCAGCACGATTTGCGGAACCGCGTCGCGCTTCAACTCGACGACCAGCCGCATGCCATGACGGTCAGACTCGTCGCGCACCTCAGCGACGCCTTCGATCTTTTTTTCGTTCGCGAGTTCAGCAATGCGTTCGTGCAGTTTGGCCTTGTTAACCTGAAACGGAATCTCCGAAATGATGATCGCATCACGCTCATGCGAGCCGCGGCCGATACGATCGATCGTGGCCTTCGCGCGCATTTGCAAAATTCCGCGACCGGTGCGGTAAGAGTTTTTTATTTCTTCGCGGCCGCAGATGAAGCCGCCCGTGGGAAAGTCGGGGCCTTTCACAATCTTCAGCAACTTTTCGATATTAATCTCAGGATCGCGAATCACAGCGATCGTGGCATCGACAATCTCAGTCAGATTGTGCGGCGGAATCTTCGTGGCCATTCCGACGGCGATGCCGTCAGATCCATTGATTAGCAGATTCGGAATGCGCGTGGGCAGCACCGAAGGTTCATGCAACGACTCATCGTAATTCGCTTGAAAGTCAACAGTCTCTTTTTCGATGTCGGCGAGGACTTCGTTCGCCAGACGCGCCATGCGGACTTCGGTGTAGCGCATCGCCGCCGGTGCGTCGCCATCGACTGAACCAAAATTTCCCTGGCCGTCGATTAACGGATAGCGCATCGAAAAATCCTGGGCCATGCGTACGATCGTGTCGTACACCGCGGTGTCGCCGTGCGGGTGATATTTACCGATCACGTCGCCGACGACGCGCGCGCTTTTCTTGTAGGCCTTGTTGTAAGTATTGCCGAGTTCGTTCATGGCCCAGAGCACGCGGCGGTGCACGGGCTTCAAACCGTCGCGCACGTCGGGCAGCGCGCGGCCGATAATCACAGACATCGCGTAGTCCAGATAGGACCGCCGCATCTCGTCTTCGATACTTACGTGTTGCCGTTCGATGGTTTCCATTAATAAGGCCTTTCCGTTACAATCCGCACTGCCCCAAATTACAAACAACTGGTTTCGGAAGCCGAGGCTGCCGATTTTTTTGACGCTGATTCTTGATGAGTTTGAGCCTTGTTAAGAAGCGCGTAATCAGGAAATTTCATGCGGTCAAATTCGTGACTATTTTAACCTGAATCGCACTCCTTCGCAACGTCGGAATTCGCAAAAAAGCCAATAAATGTGCGGGGAAAAATAACGAATGGCGACTGCGTCCAACGTCGTAAACCCGAACGACTTTTGCTAACCAGAATTGCCCCACGAAGAGAAAAAATCGAAGCGGTTGCGTGAACGGATCGGGCTGTCTTTGCCGGTGCGAGTCACGTGTCGCGAGACGGTCAGTCACGAGTGGACCGAAATGTCGCGGCTGGTCGATGTGACTCCGTTCGGCGCGCGTTTGCGTTTGAAACGGCCGACCGAAACTGGACGTCTATTGTTATTGACGATGGCCATGCCGCGACAACTTCGAGCGTTCGATCATGTTGAGGATCAATACCGCGTCTGGTCTTTGGTGCGAAATCTCAGGACAGTCAATCCCAGGACGCAGCAGGGCGCGGTCGTCGAAATCGGAGTGGCGTTTGTCGGCAAGCGCGCGCCGGAATCGTTCAAAAAAGATCCAGCCACTCGCTACGACATTGCCAACCTGCAATCCGGCATGTGGACCGTACAGGAGGAAGCGGGCGAGATCCTGTCTGAAGTCGATGACGGCGCAGACAAGAGAGACGAGTCACGGCACACGATTCCGATTGAAATATCCATCGAGAGCTTTGGTGACGATCGAGAATCGCAGCAGGTTGAGAGCACAGTCACTGAGAACATCAGTCGAAACGGCGCCGCCGTATTCACGGCTTTGAACCTGGAGCGGGGAAGATTTTTGAAAATGAGCACTCGCGACGGAACGGAAGTTCTGGCGGTGGTGCGCAAGCGGAGCGTTAGGCCAGATGGGATCGCGCGTCTGCACGTGCAGTTCATCGGCAGCGAATGGCCGCTGTGATGCCGTTAGCGGAGTGCGCGCGGTCCAAGCATTCGGCTACGCCGTTTGATGTGCGGAAGGCCTTTGGCCTTCCGGCGAGTAGGTTTCAGAGAATGGGCTATGCCGATCGCCAGGGCGAAGCCCGAAGAGATCAGCTTAAGCTCAACGGAAGCGCAGAGCGCTTCCGCACATCAGTCGGCAGAGCCGAATACTCTAAGCGGTTTTGAATAATGCGGAAGACGTCAATGAACAAGCCAAAAACCAGTTTCTATTTTCCGCGCGACGTTCTGGTGATCGAAATCGATCGCCGTTGTTCCGCAGACGAATGTCACGCGCGAAATCAGATCAGTTTGACCAAACCGGAAGCTATTCAGTACCGTGGCTTCAATTGTTCGGAATGTGAAACCTGGAACGACGATCGATTGACGCAATCAGAGATGCCGGATTCGTGGCGCGAAGAAAGCGTTCACTGATGCCTCGATAGCTACGCGCGTGAGTCAGACAAACGCCATCGAAGAAACTCCACAGCGCAACGGCTCGCGTGCTTATCCACCGATGATGCCGCAGTGGGCCGTGGATATCTGCCGGCCCATCGTCGGGTTTATTTGTCGTTTGTGCTGGCGCATGAGTTGGCACAACACCGAGCACATCCCGGCTACCGGCGGCGTGATTATCGCGTCCAACCATCAGAGCTACATCGATCCGTTTTGGGTCGGATTCAAAGTGCAGCGGCCGGTGCGTTTTCTGGCTTGGGATGCAGCCTTCAACTGGCCCATCGTCGGGTTCTTTCTCCGCTTGTTTGGTGCGTGGCCGCTGCAATTGGAAGGAGCAGACCCCGGCCCGATTCGGCGTTCGCTGCAATGGATCGGTGAAGGCGGCGCGGTCGTAATTTTTCCCGAAGGCGGCCGCGGCAATCCCGACGGGACGATGAAAAAGATGAAAGCCGGCGCGGTGCGGATGGCGCTCGAAGCCGACGCGCCGATTCTGCCGGTGACGATCCGCGGCGGCGAGCGGGTCTGGCCCAGCACCCACCGCTTGCCAAGATTCAGACGATCGGTCGAGATTATTTATCACCCGCTTATTCGCGTGCGGCAGGGCGAAGGTGAGGGCGCTCGCGAATGCGCGCGGCGCGAAACTGAACGGCTGGCAGACATAATTCGTTCGGCGTTGTAGAAAACCGTACTTACGAATGCAGCACTTGCTGCATCTGCTCATGAATTAACCCGTTGCTGGCGAGTATCGGCGGCGTATGAATGTCGAAAGGCGCGCCACGATAATCTGAGACTCGCCCGCCCGCTTCTTCGACCAATAAAACACCGGCGGCGACGTCCCACGCCTTCAATCCTTCTTCCCAAAATCCATCGAACCTACCGGCCGCGACGTAAGCCAGATCGAGCGCAGCAGCCCCATCGCGGCGGACGCCGCGCGCGCGCATGATGAAATTGGCGAAGTGTCGCGCGAAGTCGTTACGTTCGCGCACGTCATAAGGAAAGCCGGTACACAAAAGCGCGCTACCTAAATTCATGGTGCGCGAAACTGTGATTCGACGACCGTTCAATGACGCGCCCTGTCCACGTTCAGCCGCAAACATTTCATCGCGCATCGGATCGTACACCACGCCAACTTGCAATTGCCCCTGGTGGGCCAAAGCAATCGAGACGCAGAAGCACGGATATCCGTGCGCGTAGTTGGTCGTGCCGTCGAGCGGGTCGATGATCCAAAGCCAACCGTTTCGATTCGCTTGATCTTGAGGATTACTGATGCCGGACTCTTCCGCCAGAATGCTGTGACGGGGATGATAGGTCTTAATGCGATCGATGATCAGACGTTCAGAGGCCAAATCCGATTCAGTGACCAGATCGATTTCACTCTTGTTGTTGATTTCGATCTTACGTCCGAAGCGTTCCGCCAACAGTCGGCCGGCATCGCGCGCAGTTTCAATAGCAAAGTCGAGCAAAGAATCCTCTCTGTCCTCTGTAGTTCACTAGATTTTTTACCACAGAGGACACAGAGGTACACAGAGCATCGCTGCTCAGCGCCGTAATTGGGTTGTTCTTTGTTGCGGGAGTAAAGCGGCAAACGATTAGACGGATCGTTTTGCGCTCGCTTAGAATGACGCGCGCATTCCAACATCTCGACGAGGAGTGATATATGTCTAAACGGACTTTCTCGCGTTTTAAAACCACAGCGATCATCTTCACGTTAGTCCTCTTTTTCGTCACCGGAGCGTCAGCGCAGCCCGCTTCGCCAACCGCGCGCACCGCGCGCTACTTCGAATCGATTCGTAATTCACCGCCGCAGCTTCTGGCTTTTCTTCTGCAGATGCCGAAAGGCGCCGACCTGCACAACCATCTGTCCGGCGCAATCTACGCCGAGTCATACATTCAATGGGCCGCCGCCAGCAACGACTGCATCAACACGACGACGATGATCGCGTCGCTCCCGCCATGCGCCACGGGCCATGTTCCAATTGCGAACGCGCTGACCAGCGGCACGCTCTATCGGCAAATCATCGATGCCTGGTCGATGCCCCCGAACGAGACGCGAGTGGGCCAGTTCCGACAGGCAATCGCGAGAAAGGAGGAGTTCTTCTTGGTTGCTGAGCGGAACGGAGTGGTCGTCGGGTTCGGA
>CBFHBI010000069.1:0-8566 GCA_965653755.1 uncultured Blastocatellia bacterium | reverse complement strand
TACTTGCGACAGGAGCCTCCCTCACGGTCGGGCTTCTGACACGTTATACTTCAATGAATGACCCACGCCGGCGTTTACATTCACATTCCCTTCTGTCGCTCGCGCTGTTCGTATTGCGATTTTGCGACGGGCATGTACGAGAGCGCGACGGCGGAAACGTACGTGGCTTCAATTATCAAAGAGATTGAGCACTGGGCCGAGGTCGAAACTCCCCCGCAGGTTGACACAGTTTACTTCGGTGGCGGTACGCCTTCGCTGCTGACGCGAGCGCAAATCGGTGCGATTTTCGAAGCGGTGCAACAACGTTTCGAGGTGCACACTAATGCGGAAATCACACTCGAAATTAATCCCGGGGATGGCGGCTGCAACGAAAAATCTCAAAACGAATCGGCGCACGATTGGCGGCGTCTGGGAATTAATCGCGCCAGCTTTGGCGCGCAGACCTTCGACGATCTCGAATTAAAGCAGCTTGGACGTTCGCACACCGCGGACGACATTCCGGCGACCTTCAATCGGCTGCGCGACGCAGGCTTCACGAATATTAATTTCGATCTGATCGCCGCGCTGCCGGGACAGACGATGGAACGTTGGCAGCACAATCTTGATCGCGCTTTGCAGCTACATCCTGAACATCTTTCGCTTTATCTGCTCGACGTGCATAACGGCACGCCGCTGGCGGATCAAATCAAACGCGGGATGCGTCCGGAACCGGATGACGATCTCGCCGCCGAGATGTATGCGCAGATGATCGAGACCGTCTGCACCGCCGGCTACGAACATTACGAGATTTCGAATTTTTGTCTGCCGGGATTCGAGTCGCGCCACAACACGAAATATTGGACCGGCGCGCCTTACTACGGCTTCGGCAACTCGGCCCATTCGTACGATGGCGGGCGGCTACGCTGGGCCAACGAACGCGACGCGGCGAAGTATGTGCAGTTGATTGAAAGCAATGGACCACCGGTCGTCGAACGAACAAGTCTGAGTGAAGAAGACGCGCGGTCAGAATCGATTTTCCTCGGGTTGCGGTTAATGCGGGGAATCGATCTGAAGAATTACCGCTTGAGGTTCGGGAGAGACTTGCGCGAGCACTACAACGGTGAGATGGATCGTTTGCGCGACGCCGGTTTGATCGAACTTAATGACGGGCGATTGAAACTCACTGCGCGCGGAGCTTTGCTTTCCAACGAGGTTTTCGCGTCGTTGGCGTGAACGCCTAAACGGAGCGCGGGCATCCTTGCCCGCATGAGCGCGCAGCGCGAACATTGAGCGAGCTTCGCTCGCTTTGCGGCCAGGGATGGCCGCGCTCCAGCAAGGCGTTCCTAAATCTCATGACTCAACAACCCATCCCGCAACTTCGGCTCGAACCAGGTCGATTTAGGCGGCATGATCTCGCCGGCATCTGACACCTTGAGTAAATCGTAGATCGTCGTGGCGAACATCGAAATGGCCACCGCGGCTTTGCCTTCGTTCACCAGCTTTTCCAGTTCCTGAGTCCCGCGGATGCCGCCGACAAAATCGATGCGCTTGTCGGTGCGCACATCTTTGATTCCCAGAATCGGATCCAGCAGTCGATCTTGCAGGAGGCTCACATCGAGCGATTCGACCACACCCGCCGGCGACTCAGCATTTTGCCGCAACGTCAATCCATACCATCGGTTATCGAGATACATGCTCCAATGTCCGCGTGCAGCGGGCGCCGGCAACGCATTCTCAGCCACGTCAAAATTCTCGCGCACACGCGACAGGAACTCTTCTTTCGACATGCCGTTTAGATCTTTCACCACGCGATTGTAAGGAAGGATTCGCAACTGTTTGTCGGGAAACAGCACGCATTGAAAGAAGTTGTATTCTTCGTTGCCGATGAAGCCGAATCCGGTTTCCTTCAGTTCAGCGCGCGCGCGGCTGGCGCTGGCCGCGCGATGATGGCCGTCAGCAATGTACAGGTAAGGGACTTCTGCGAACGCTGACGCGAGCGGTTCGTAATTCGGCACGCGCCAGATCGTGTGATGGATATCGTCGTTGGCCACGAAATCATAAAGCGGCGGATTATCTTGCAGAGCTTCTGCCACCAGCGCATCGATCTTGTCCTGAGCGCGATAAGTTAAAAATACCGGTCCGGTTTGCGCGCGCAACACCAGGATGTGACGCGTGCGATCGTCTTCTTTATCACGCCGCGTGCGTTCGTGTTTGCGAATTATGTCTTGATCGTATTCATCAACTGAGCAACAGGCGACGACACCGATTTGCTGCTGATCTCCCATGATCAAGCGATAGAGATAGAGACTCGGCGATTCTTCGTTCCGGAGCGGACATTCAGCTTTCAGCTTTTCAAAGTTTTCTGCGGCCTTCGCATAGACTTCATCGGCATAGATCGGAGTGCCGTCGGGCAAATCGATTTCGGGACGCGACACATGGAGAAAGCTGACACGGTTGCCGGACGCCAGCGCGCGAGCTTCTTCCGTGTTGACTACGTCGTAAGGAACAGCAGCAACTTCAGCCGCGTGATCCGGGGCCGGACGCAAGGCTTTAAAAGGACGAATGATGGCCACTTAAAATTCTCCCTCTAAATTTCTAAAGAATAATCCGCAGATTACACAGATTACGCAGAAAAGAAAAAGCGCGACCGCTCGTGTCAGAACGGGGAGCGGTAGCGACCAGATCAGGGAGCGCCGAGGCGAAGCATCATAATGTATGAGTTTTGTACTACGAGGCCCTTTGAGCCGGTCGCTACCGCTCCCGGTTCTGACACATCGTGAATCACACCGGTTGTCTGCCAAACTCGCGCAACAACGGCTGCAGTTTTTCGATCACCACATCGTGCGCCACTCCATTCGTCGCCACGATGCCGTTGCGATTGTCGATACGCACCCCGTTATAACCCAGCGGTTGTCCAAATAAATCGGTCAAGCGCCCACCGGCTTCGTGCAGAATAATTTCGGGTGCGCAGCTGTCCCACTGCTTGGTGCTGGGCGACAGATGCAGATAGATGTCTGCCTGCTGTTCGGTGATCAATCCAATTTTCACGCCGACCGATCCCCGCCGCACTTCATTCTTAAATCCAAGCGTGCTGACGACGAGTTCCATGCGCGAGCTACGATGCGAACGGCTCGAGGCGAGTACCATCTCGTGAGGATCCGTTCGAGCAGAAACTGACATGCGCTCCGCCGGTTTGTCGTTTCGTTCGATCCACGAACCGGCGCCGCGTGATGCCCGATAAAGAATGTCGCGCGCGGGTTGATAGACGACGCCGAGAACGCTCTTGCCTTCAAGCGCCAGACCGATCTGCACCGCGAAATCGCCGTCGCGTTGGATAAAATTCTTGGTGCCATCCATCGGATCGATCAGCCAGACGCGGTCCTTTTGCAGACGCCGTTCTGTATCCTTTGACTCCTCTGCGAGAATACCGTCATCCGGAAATTCGATCGCCAAACGCCCCACGATCAAGTCATTTGCTTCGCGATCGGCGGCGGTCACTTCTTCCATTTCCTGCAAAGCGTTGATTTTCTGTTCGACCAGAAAAGGGCTGTGATAGTGCGCCATGAGGATCGCGCCGGCCGCGCGGGCAAGTTCGACTGCGACGTCCATTTCCCGATCTAATTTAAGCGCGCCCATCTTCCGCCTCGATTTGTCGGGCAACTTCCCGAACACTTTCCAATGTTAGATCGATGTCTTTGCGCGTCGTACGAAAGTTAATGATGCAGGCACGCAAAGCGAATTTACCGCGCAACATCGCGTTTGAGAGATAAGCCTCTCCGCCGCGCTGCACCCGATGCATGATGCCTTCATTCAGCCGATTCAATTCAGCCTCGATCTCCGTTCGTGGTTCAGTGTCGGACGTCGATTCAATTCGTTTGCGAATTTGCGCCGGCACGTAACGAAAACAGCAGATGCTCAATTGCACCGGCCCCAACAGCTCGAGGTCTGCTGAATCTCGCACGCGTTCGGCCATGTACTGGGCCATGGCGATATCGTCCGCAATTGCTTCCGCGACGCGCCGCGCGCCGTAGTACTTGAGCGGCAACCAAACCTTCAGCGCGCGAAAACGGCGCGACAACTCGATGCCGTAATCCCAGAACGCAAAGCTTTCGATCCCGGCCGGCTCGTGAACCTTCACATAGTCTGCCTCAGTCGCAAAGGCCTTGCGCGCCTGGGCCTGATCGCGAAACAACAAGCAGCCGCAATCAACCGGCGCATACAACCATTTGTGCGGATCGAGCGACACGGAATCTGCCAATTCCAATCCGGCGAATTCCGTCTTTCGTTCCTCGATCATCGCCGCGGGCGCCCCATACGCTCCGTCGATGTGAAACCAGAGACCGAAGTCGCGCGCAACGCTAGCTATTTCGTTAAGTGAATCGATAGCGCCAGTAGCCGCAGTGCCGGCGCTGCCGACGACGCAAAACGGTTTCAGACCCTGCTCGCGATCGCGTTCGATGATCGCACGCAGCGCATCGATGTCGATGCAGAATCGATCGTCAGTCGGCACGAGCCGCACGCTCTCGTGTCCGAGGCCGAGGATGTCCGCCGCCTTGATAATCGAAAAATGAATCTGGTCTGACGCGTAGATCATCGCGCGGCCAGCATCGCGAATTCCGGTTTCGAATATTCTCGAAGAACTCTTGGCGCGATGCGCGATCAGCAACGCCGTCAGATTGGCCATCGATCCGCCGCTCGTCAGCAAACCGTGCGCGTCGTCGGAATATCCGATCAGCGCGCCCAACCAGCGCACCACGGTCCGTTCGATTTGCGTTGCGGCGGGCGCGGACCGCCAGGAGGTGACGCTGGCGTTCAGCGTCGAGGCCAGAAGATCGGCAAATGCGCCGACCGGTGTCGCAGGCGACGCGACGTAGCCAAAGAACCGCGGATGTCCGTTATGCCGACTGCCGTGGAAGATGTCTTCGCAATCGGCGACGAGTGCGGCGAGCGACGCCGCTTCCGAGGGAGGCATTTGATCGAACCGATCTTGCAATGCCCGGCCGCTGGTTGCAGGAAAGAGACGGCGCTCGGAAACGGTTGCGAAGTACTCTCGGGCGAGTTCGCTGAACTTCTCCGACAGCGCCTGCAACTCTTCGTCGTCGACGTCCAGCGACGACGATCGAAAGTTTTTGGTTGAGTTTGTCAATCGATTCCCGCCAAATCGGGGCAGTAACCCGACCGTGAGGAGCTCGCGCATTACGCCCTTCCTCACGGTCGGGTTACTGCCTCTTATATTTTCCGCAAAGCTAACATATCGATCATCGCAGATCGACTGCTTGCCGCGCTCTGGCGTCGGACGTATAGTCTTGACGTTCACAAATCCTTTCTTAGTTTGGATTTTCTCATATGTCATTATCAGGCTCCGCTTCGCCGCAGGGCACGGAAAATTATCGCCAGCGTTTTCAAAGCGTTGCCGCCGGCGAACACTTTCGCAAAGCGCGGCAACTCACGATTTCGTCGATTGGCATCGGCACGTCTCTGGGACAGCCTGACGAAGAAACCGATCGTCATTACAGCGCGGCGATTGTGCGCGCAGTCGAGCTGGGCGCGAACGTCATCGATTCAGCCGCTAACTATCGTTTTCAAAGAAGCGAAAGATCAATTGCAGTTGCGTTGAATGAAATCAACTCGCAGGGTTTCAGTCGTGAAGAGATCGTGCTCTGCACAAAGGGTGGTTACCTGCCGTTCGACGGTGCGCCACCACGCGATGTGCGGCGATACATTGAAGAAAATTTCATCGAGACTGGAATCGCAAGTTGGGGAGACATCGCCGGTGGTTCCCATTGCATGACCCCGCGTTACCTCGCGAATCAGTTGGACCAGTCGCTGCGCAACATGAACGTTGACTGTGTGGACGTTTATTACTTACACAACCCTGAGTCGCAATTGTCGGCTGTCTCGGCGGAAGATTTTTGGCGCCGAATGCGCGCGGCGGTTGAATTTCTCGAACAGGCCGTCACCGAAAATAAAATCAAATATTACGGCGTAGCGACCTGGAATGGATTCCGTGAAGAACCCGATGCGCCCGGCTATCATTCGCTCGAAACCATGGTCAACCTGGCCCGTGAACTCGCGGGTGATGACCATCACTTTCGATTTATTCAATTGCCGGTAAACTTGGCTATGCCCGAGGCTCTCTTCTTTCAGAACCAAAAGTCGGGTGACGAATATGTGAGTGTCGTCGAGGCGGCGCGGGACTTTGGCGTCAACGTGATCGCCAGCGGTTCGCTGTTGCAGGGCCAGGCCGCACGCGGTTTGCCCGAGGCGATTCGGGACGGGCTCGGGTCGCTTGCGACCGATGCGCAATCGGGTATTCTATTTGTGCGGTCGGCGCCGGGAGTTACGACGGCCTTGGTCGGCATGAGCAGTGTGGCGCACGTGGAAGAGAACCTGGAGTTGATGAAGGTCCCGACTGCTTCGCAGGACGATCTGATTCGAGTGTTCGATCAGGAGGAGTGAATTTGGAGTGTGGGGTGTCAGAACCCGGAGCGGTAGCGACGGATCATTTGGCGCTACCGAATCACTTGATCCGGTCGCTACCGCTCCCGGTTCTGACACAAATCGAGGAAGTCATGAAAATCTTAATTGCAGACAAATTCGAACAGTCAGGCCGCGATGCTTTGCAGGGGATGGGATGCGAGATCTCGTTCGAGCCTGATCTCAAAGACGAATCGTTGGTCGCAGCCATCGCGAAGGAACAACCGGACGTTTTGATCGTGCGCGGCACGAAAGTCACCGATCCAATGTTGGCCGCGGGGCCGTTGAAACTGGTAGTGCGCGCCGGCGCGGGCTACAACACGATCGATGTTGCCGGCGCCTCGAGACGTGGCATTTACGTGGCCAATTGTCCGGGCAAGAATTCGATCGCGGTCGCGGAATTGGCTTTCGCGCTGATCCTCGCTTTGGATCGAAGAATTGCCGACAACGTGATCGCCTTGCGCGCGGGCGAGTGGAACAAGAAAGAATTTTCGAAAGCGCGTGGCTTGTTCGGCCGCACTTTGGGCTTAGTGGGTTTGGGAAAAATTGGTCAGGAGATGATTCCGCGGGCCCGAGCTTTCGGCATGCCGGTCATCGCCTGGAGCCGCAGCCTGACGCCGGCAAAAGCCGAGGCGTTAGAAGTCGAACGAAAAGAGTCACCACTCGACGTGGCGCGCGCAGCGGATATCGTGAGCGTGCACGTGGCCTTGAAACCGGACACCAAAGGATTGATCAATGCTGAGTTTTTTGCGGCGATGAAAGATGGTTCGTACTTCCTCAACACTTCGCGCGGCGACGTGGTCGATCAAAACGCGCTGGTTGATGCGATTCATGCGAAAGGGATTCGTGCCGGACTCGATGTGTTCGCGGTCGAACCTACATCGGCGGTCGCAGACTTTGAAGACGCAATCGCGAACGAGACGGGCGTCTATGGCACACACCACATTGGCGCCTCGACCGATCAGGCGCAGGAAGCGATCGCGACGGAAACCGTTCGCATCATCAAGGCATTCAAAGAGACCGGGCAGGTGCCCAACGTAGTCAATCTCGCGGCGCAAACGCCCGCAACTCATCGCCTGGTCGTGCGTCATCGCGATCGGCCGGGAGTCTTGGCCCAAGTGCTCGACGCGATCAAGGCCGAACAAATCAACGTGCAGGAGATGGAGAACATCGTCTTCGACGGCGCGGAAGCCGCAGTCGCGCGCATCAATCTGGATCGAGCGCCGGTGAACGGCACGCTCGATCGACTGCGAGCCGCGAATGGAGACATCATCGAGATGAACGTGCTGAAGATTGGTTAACGCGACACACTCGGCGATGAACTAATCTGGTTTCTTGATAAGCCCGGAATCACATATGAGAAATGGATGCTCGATTGATTTCTGTCGACCCTGCGGGACTTGTCGCTGGTTCATTCATGCATTCCCAGCGATGAATCGCTGGGCTATTTTCCGCCGTCCCTGTGGGACTAGCGCATGAAGACCACGCTCATAACCGGCGCGTCCTCAGGAATCGGCGAGGCGTTTGCGCGCAAGCTGGCTGCGCAGGGACGCAACTTGTTGCTGGTCGCCCGTTCCGAGGACAAGTTGATTGCGTTGTGCAATGAACTCGGGCGCAATCACAACGTTCGCGCTGAGTACTTTGCGATTGATCTTTCAGAAAGCGATGCGCCCGATCGTTTGTTTGCGGAAACACAGGAGCGCAATCTCGAAATCGATTTCTTAATCAACAATGCCGGTTTCGGATCGCTGGGCGAGTTCGCCAGACTCGATCTGAAACGTGAGCTGAACATGATTGATTTGAATGTGCGATCGCTCGTCGAGCTGACGCATCTTTTTCTGCAGCCGATGCGCGAACGAAAGAGCGGCGTAATCATCAACGTGGCTTCGACGGCCGGGTTTCAGGCGGTGCCTTTCATGACGACTTACGCCGCGACGAAAGCTTTCGTGCTCTCATTTTCCGAAGCGTTGTCGGAAGAAAACCGGCCTTACGGCGTGCAGGTGATGGCTTTGTGCCGGGGCGTCACCGAGACCGGTTTCTTTGAAGCTTCGCGCATGACGCGCCCGCCGGCGCGGACATTCGCAATGATCGGACGCCCCGCCGGGATCGC